>JAQVCX010000042.1 GCA_028689545.1 Parabacteroides sp. | reverse complement strand
CAATGACACCGTTCTCTTTCATCTTTTTGGAAACTACCCTAAGGATCTCCACCAGTTTCCCGCCATGCCCGCCGATAAAGACAGCCTCGGGAGCCTCCAGTACCGATAAATCCACCGACAGGAAATAACCAATTATAGCCTCGATACCCGGTGTCCCGAAACGACGGCAATTCTCCGCCATCAGCTTTCGTCCCTCTTCCCGGATCTCAAAACTCGTGATATGCAAATGCGGGAACACCGATTTAGCCTCGATCGAGACGGAACCCGTGCAAAAGCCGATGTCCCAGAGCCGCTCCCGGTTCCTCAGATCGAGCATGCTTAAAGATAACAAGCGGATCGGCTTTTTAGTTATCATCTTCACCCGCCCGTCCAGATGCTGGAAAGCGGAATCGGGGATACCGAAAGCGCGGTGATGTCCCTCACGCTCTTTTCGCAAGATCAAGCAATTCGGATGCTCAAAATGGTTCATCGTGGCGGTCTGTATGCTAAACTGGCGGATACTCTGCCGTTCGGTATTTCCTAACCGCTCTCCTACGAACATGGTATAATTATCATAGCCGTATTCCAGCATTCGCCGGGCGATCGTCGTAGGCGTATGTTCCCGGTCCGTGAGCACGCCAATCTTGGGCGCACTCTCGATCAAGGCACGATCGAACTCATGCCAAGGCCGCCCGGTAAGGGAGACGATCCGCATATCGTGGTAAGGCATCAATAGGTTTTGCGCCAAGAGTTGCAAGGAATTGAATGAAGGGAATAGGCGGATCTGCGCATCCGGCAGCCGGTTCTGGATCGTAACGGCGAATCCGAAAAACAAAGGATCGCCGGAAGCGAATACAACGATGCTTTCCCGCCCGTCGTACAAGCGGTATTGATCGAAGACCTCGTCCAACGGGACTTTTATATCGATCCAGTCCGCTTTCTCGGGTAAGAGCGAACGTACGATCTCATGATGACGCACGCCTCCGGAGAACACCCGGTGTGACGAGATTATCCTCAACACCTCCGGCGTGAAGTATTGCCGCATATTATCATCCAGGCCTATTACATAGAATCGGTTCATACGTCTCTTCCCGGTTTTAGTTGTTCCGCGTCATTAAAACAAAGGATGGCATTCACCAGCGTAGCCGCTAAATTACTGCCGCCCTTACGACCTTCCACGATTAGCTTCGGTATGCCGACAAAGGGTTTCACCATATGCTTGGATTCCTGTACATGCACGAAACCTACCGGGGCGGCGATAATGCCTGCCGGAGTCGCTTTGCCCTTACGAACCAGATCGCATAATTCCATAAGCGCGGTCGGGGCGTTGCCGAAGACAAACAGCGCGTCCGGATGCTCTTCCACGGCCAGCCGGATACCGGCTTGGGTACGGGTAATACCTTTGCTCGAAGCCATCTCCGCGACCCGCTCATCTTGAAGGTAGCATTTCACCTCGACACCCAGACGCTGCAAAGCGCCCTTGCGAATGCCGGAAGCCGCCATCGTGACATCGGTGACGATCGTACGTACTTCCCCGCCACTAATCTTATTATATAAGGTAGAGACAGCGCCCGGGTCCGTGTAAAGGATATTTTCCATATCGAAATCGGCCGTCGTATGGATGGCGTGGAGCAACGCCCATTTCTTATCCAACGGGATCTCCCGGTTCTTCAGTTCCTTCTCGATCGTGCGGAAACTGCGGATCATGATGTCTTGCCCGATGCCCGTATCACTTTTCTTTTGTTTGATCTCGCCATAATAGCCCCGGGGAGTGATCATCCGATTCCCGGAAAGATACGTTTGTGAGTTCCCGATCAAGACAACCGTGAACATATCGATCCGCTCGGGGTCCAGATCGGCGAGCGTGGTGACGCATACTTCCTGCTCCTCACGCCCCGCTTGCCGTACATAACCGACCGGGGTCTCCGGGGCGCGCTCCTGCAGGAACAATTCTTTTAAGCGATAGAACTGCCAATAACGCCCCTCGCTCTTCGGGTTATAGATAGCCGTAACGAAATCGGCCATGGCCGCCGCACGGATCCGCTTCTCGATCAGTTCCCAGGGAGTCATCAAGTCCGAGAGGGAGATCACGCAGAAATCATGCCCGATAGGAGCACCCAGCAAGGCCGCGGCCTTCTGGAAAGCGCTGATGCCCGGATACGACTCGATCTCGATCTCGCTTCCCGCTTCCTTCCTCATCTCGTAGATCAGCGGGGTCATCCCATAGATACCCGCGTCGCCGGAGCTGATCACGCATACCGTCTTCCCCTCGTTGGCGTAGGCGAAAGCTTGCTCGGCACGGGCTTGCTCGCGTTTCATGCCCGTATCTATACATTCCGTTCCCTCACGAAGCAGGTGGGTGATAAAACGGAAATAATATTTATACCCTATGATGACATCCGAGCTTTGGATAGCGGCCAAAACCGCGGGCGTTATATCCGCCTCGTTGCCGGGGCCGATCCCGGCTACTATAATCTTTCCTTTATTCATTGCTTGATGTGTTTTTAGCTTGTTTTTCTTTCATGGTCGCAAAGATATGCCTTTTCCGCCAACTATCTCCTTCTTGTCAGCTTCTCGTTTCCGGGAAAGCTAGAAGAAGCTCATCTAGGCCTTCTTTTTCCTCTGCTTTATCTTCCGGAGAAGATATCGGATGCCTAGCCATACGCCGGACAAGGAGACGAACATGCCTCCCAGCATCGTTCCCCACATCACGATATTCCATACGACCGGATGATCCACCAAGAATTTCAGGCTCAGGCTATGCAACGCCGGATACATCCAATGGTTCCAGCGGGACGGGGTATTCACGTAGCGGAATTGCCCATCGCGGGGATTTATGTAATAACAACTGTTATCCACGTCCGGAATGGATACTTTCCAGACCGGGAGTTCCAGATTCCTTTTCCGTGAGATATAATACGTGTCGTAAGCGTCCATCCGTTTGATGTCGGCCGTGGTGCCGATACCATGTATCCGAGATAATACGGAACGGATTTCTTCCGGCCGCAGATCCAATAAAGAGATCCCGTCACACTTATTCGCGTTCACGACAAGATCCGCCGTGTCTGTTTGCACGATATAAAAGGGTATATCACCAAAGCTGCCCCATTCCAATTGGCGGATCCGGTCGGGATAGGCTTGTAAGACCGTCCTGTAATCCAACGGATAATCGAGTGGGGAAGGAGCCATCTTCCGCAGTTCCTGAGCCGGGTTTATATCGAGCTTGGCTTTCAATCCCCAGTCCTGTACGCGAGACAGAGACATCATACCACTAAAGCAGAAGGTGAGGACGAACAGGCCGAAACATACCCCAAGGATATGATGCCATTTATACCAGAACTTCTTATAAGGTGACATTCGGTTCCGTCTTCTCGCCAACCGGAAATCCCGGATCCCTAAATAGACCCCGGCGATACACATAACGCACCCAATCCCGGATAGCCAGACAACTACCTTTATCCATAACTCTGCGTCTTGCCGCAAGGAAGTGAAATAAACCCAATGCGGGATCGCCCCGAGCCAAGCCCAGAGGCGGCTGTCCTTATCCGTATATTGAAGGACCTCGCCGGATTTGGAGGATATGTATAGCTCATGTCGCTCGGGATCGGCGAAATGGAACTTATAGATCGGGAAGTCTTCTTTCAGGCGTCCGAAAGGGATCCATTGGTCAAGGGCGTACAAGGAGTCTACCTTTGCCACGGGAGAGGCATTCCATAAAGAGGCCACACGCTGGATACGATTCCAGTCGATCACGGGCAATCTTTCCGTTGAATCGGCGGGAATATCATAGCTTCCTTTATCCGTACGGACATGGAAAACGGTTTGTCCCAGATAGCTATTTAAGGTTATATCGCTTATCCGCTCGTTCTCCGGTAAACGTCCCTCTATCTGGTCTAGCGAAGGGAGATTCTCCGGAGAGAGCAGCAAGTCCATCTTCGCCCGTTTATCGGCCCGGTCCGCCCGGGGGAACGTATGGTAGATCATCACCAACCCCGATAGGAACCAAACGAGAAACAGGATACTGAGCGCCGTGCCCAGTATCCTGTGTATAAATTGCATGATCTTTGTCCGTAGATTCATGAGTGTATGTGCTATAGATTATAATGTATAGGAAATAGCCACTTGGAAATTACGAGGCATACTTGGTACCATCTGTTGTCCGAGCGCTTGGTTGTAATAAGTATTATCAAACAAGTTATTCAAGTTGAATGTAAGGTGGATATGGTTGTTCAACAAATAAGACATACCGAAATCGGTTATCCAATACGGATCGAACCAAGAGTTGTTGGACGTATTACGATACACCTTGCCGGTATAGCTGCTACTCAAGTGAAATTCCAGATTCTTCAATACGCCCCGAGGGATGGTATAACTGCCGTATGCGTAGAAAGTCTGGTTCGGCACGTTGCTCTGCCAGTTTCCCTCTTGGCTGTTCAATTGCTGCTTTGTCCCATCCGGGTCGTTGCCGTAGATCGCCTCGATCAATTCCGGATCCTTAATGTCTTTCATCTCCCGGATCTTGGAGTCGTTCAACCCATAACCGATCGTCAGCGCCAAGGTGCTTACCGGGGAAAGAGTGACATCGAAATCAAAGCCTTTGGAATCTTGTATGCCCACCTGTCCGATTACGCTCATCGTGGTAGTCTCGCCGTTTACCTCCACTTGATAGTTGTTGGTCAACGTAGCCGTGCTGTTCATCTTCCGGATATAGAACAAGCTGGCATTGGCGCTTAAGATATTGCTCAATTGATATTTGAGGCCCACCTCGGCTTGGTAACCCTTCTCCGGCTTAAATACCTCCTCATCGCGAGCGGGCTCGAAACGATTTCCATCACCGCCTACATAAATGACATTGTCTTGATAGAATGTACGGATCGGTTTGAAGAAAGAAGCGAAAGAGGCATAAATGGATGTATTCGGATGGGGCAGATAGACTGCGCCGAAACGATACGTCAACGCCCTGTTCTTTATCCGGTTGAAGTCTGAGTGTTCCTCATACTCACGCCGCCCGGTAGGTGTCGTGGCGCTGGCGGACAGATAACGGAAAAAGTCGTAACGTAGAGCGGCTAACACCTTCCACTGTTCGCTGAACTCAACCATATCTTGAAGATAAAGACTGTTGGAATAATGATGCGTAACCGTCGCCTTCGAGAATTTGCTGGTCATATATCCCATGCTGTGCGGATCATAGACGGATACATGCGAGTAAAGACCCGGCCCCTGAACGTCATCCCCTAATTTATAGCCCGAATAGCTGGTACGATTCAAGGCGACGAACGAGTAACCGCCCATATACGTATGCTTGATCTCGCCCGTCTTGAATTTGCCGCTCAGCTCAAGCGTGTTGGCTACCGTCTTGGCGATATGCGAGAAACGAAGCGGGAAGGAGAGGTACACGCTGTCTAGGCAGATGTATTTCTTCTGGTCGTTTTTCATATAGTAATGATCGTAGATCGGATCATCACTTTCCAGATAGTCGAGGGATTCCGTCCCGAAGTAGTTGATATCGTCGTTGTTGTAAGAAAGGCGATCGGTCAGTTTCGCACCGTTCCCGAAGGTATGTGTGTATTGCGTCGATACGTTCCAAGCGTGATTCTTCATGAAGTCGGACTCATTGTTGTAGCGAGCCTCACGGTCAAGTCCCGGCAGCATCTCATTCTTTTGGAGATATAGTTGTCCGGTTTGCGCGTTATACACGTCATTTGCCATTAAATCGGGAAGACCGATCTCCGTTCCATAAAAGTCGCGGTTAAAACCTCCACGAACGTCCAATGCATCACGTTCCGTCATTTTAGCTTGCAACGCCAGATAACCGGAAAAGCGGCGGTTGCCATTATCACGCCAGCCCGCTTGATCGGAGAAGTTGACATTGGCGTAATAATTGACCGGACCGACCAATTTGCCGCCCATGCCCAGCGTCGCCTCTTTATTCTCATAACTACCGTAGGCCAATCGGGCATTGACGCTCTGTTTCTCCGAAGGGGATTTACGAACGATATTCAAGGTCCCGCCTACGGCCGAGTGCCCGTAAAGTACGGAAGCCGGTCCCTTTAATAATTCGATAGACTCGATACTGGACAGATCGGGCACGGGATAAGAGTTGTTGATAGCCGAACGCTCATCGCGGATACCGTCTATCATCATGATAGAATGATCGAAACCACGAATCGACAGTTGCTGAAACGCGCCATAAGAGGTCTGGAATCGTACGCCCGGCATAAAGCGTACCGCGTCTTGGATATTACGGATACCTCGCAGCTCCAGACTGCTCGCCGAGATACTATTGATAGAGATAGGAAGATATTTCATCGGCACGTCCAACTTCGTGATTTGCGGGCGTGGCTTGCGTGTGGCGGTCGCTACGACCTCTTGAATATTAAATGTCGTATCGGCAAAATTCGTGTACTCATTCTTTTGTTGCGCCTGCATCGTGCTGATGCATAAGGCTGTCATTGGTAAAATTGTTAAAACTCTTTTCATATATTTCTTATATTAGTCCTTTTCTACCGCGTAAGCTTTCTTCTTGTCAACGATATCGATCATCTTATGTTTGGCCATAAAGCGGGCATGCTCGATGAATATCCGCTGGATGTCCGGATTCTGACCCAGACCTTCCATAAATACGCTTACCTCATAGCCTCTCTTTTCCAGTTCCTCTTTCCAATCACCGGCGATGTCGTTTTTCGCATGGTCTCCGGCTACAAACATAAATGGCATTAACAATACTTTCTTCGTACCATTGGCCTTTACTTGAGCTTCCATCGTGTCAAAAGAAGGATATCCCTCAATGGTTCCTACGGAATAATCCTTGAATCCCTTCTCCTTCAACATATAATCCAGCATGGCATATTGGGCTGTCGCCGGAGTGTAAGTGCCATGGCCTACCAATAAGGTAGCGCCTTCCTTCGCCCCGTTTTTTGTGATAGCGGCGATTACCGCCTCATAATCCTCCGGCGTATACAATAGGGGATTGCCGATTCGGATTTCCTTGAAAGAAGACTTCATGGCGGCAATGTCCTTCCGTAAGGATTCCATCTCGATACCTTCTATTATATTCGTGGATTGGATCAAGATATGTGTATAGCCATCAGCCTTTAGCTTTTCCAAGGCCTCGATCGGGTTTAGCTTCTCTACGCCCCGAGTTTTTAGGCGGCGCATCACAATACGAGAAGTCCATGCCTCACGCAACTCAACATTCTTGAAAGCCTCTTTCGCTTTTTGATTGATCGCGTCGATTGTCAAGGCACGGGTATCATCATGGGTCGTTCCAAAATGCACCATCAATAAAGCGGCTTTATCGCCCGGTTGTAAAGAGGCGAATAGATCGGACGCTACAAAATTATCGCCATCGTGGGCATGACAAAAGAAGCCGATTAACAGCAGGAATAAAGGCAGTAAATGTTTTCTCATCATTTGAATATATTAATAGTTAGAATACACCAGTCCCCGGGAGGTAATGTTTGATTTCGCCTCCTAAAAAACGATTAGTTATCGATGATATCTCTATCCTCTTAATGACTCCTGACCCCGGGAGAAATTAATCTTGCTTCGCTTGGCAGGTTTCCTGACTTGCTCGGAAAGCGGCCTTCCCGTCCTGTTAGACAGTGGCATCGTGGATAGCTTTCCCTTTTATGAGCTTACAGTAGCGGGCACTGCTCCGGATTCGGACCGGATTCCCTTTTATAAAGTAGTCGGTAGACAAACTTTATCACCTAAGCGGTCGCAAATTTATATAAATAATCCGGGAAAGTAACAACATCTTCTAAAGAATCCCTGTTTCAATAGTATATTTTTTGTTCACCGTCAAAGACTGGAATATGGAATGGAAAATAAAGTATTGATAAATAGGTTCTATAGGCTCATAGAAATTATCGAACAAATCGTATTCCATTAAATTATATATTTGTTCGGAATAAAGACAAAGACTTACGGCTGATGTGTTATTTCTTACAATAAAAACGAATATGAATATGGTGTACGACATTGACATGCTTAGAGATTTCTATGCGAATTTCGCCAGACGAGTTGATATGGCTCGTGAACGTATCGGTACTCGCCCGATGACCTTGGCCGAGAAAATCTTATATGCGCATCTATACGATGAAGACTCGACTTGCCTTTTCAGAAGAGGTGAGGATTATGTGAATTTCCGTCCCGACCGTGTGGCTATGCAAGATGCCACCGCCCAGATGGCGCTTCTGCAATTCATGAACGCCGGAAAGGAGAAATCGGCTGTACCGGCTACCGTGCATTGCGACCATTTGATCCAAGCGAATAAGGGAGCCAAGACGGATATCGATACGGCCACCCAAAGCAATAGCGAGGTCTATGATTTCTTGAGATCGGTCTCCGATAAATATGGGATCGGTTTCTGGAAACCCGGAGCAGGTATTATTCATCAAGTGGTATTGGAGAATTATGCGTTTCCCGGCGGTATGATGGTAGGAACAGATTCACATACCCCGAATGCCGGAGGACTCGGAATGGTCGCTATCGGAGTAGGAGGGGCCGATGCCGTGGATGTCATGACCGGAATGGAATGGGAACTGAAGATGCCGAAACTGATCGGTGTTAAGTTGACGGGTAGTTTAAGAGGTTGGGCCTCGCCGAAGGACGTGATTCTTAAGTTAGCGGGCATCTTAACCGTAAAAGGTGGGACGAACGCTATCATCGAGTATTTCGGTCCGGGCACCGCCTCAATCTCAGCGACCGGAAAAGCTACGATCTGTAATATGGGTGCCGAGGTAGGAGCGACTACTTCCTTATTCCCCTTCGATCATACGATGGCTCAATATCTTCGTGCCACGGGACGTGACGAGGTAGCGAGCTGGGCCGAAGCTATCGGTGAGTATCTGGAAGCGGATATGGACGTTCGTGCCGAGCCTGATAAGTTCTACGATCGTGTAATCGTTATCAACCTTTCCGAATTAGAGCCACATATCAATGGTCCGTTCACGCCAGACGCGGCTACGCCTATCTCGGAGTTTGCCGCAAAAGTAAAAGCGAATGGCTATCCCCGCGAGATGGAGGTCGGGTTAATCGGTTCCTGTACCAACTCTTCTTATCAAGACCTGAGCCGTGCGGCATCCATCGCCCGCCAAGCTTATGACGATAAGATACCGGTAGCGGCACCCTTGATTATCAACCCGGGTTCCGAACAGATCCGTTATACGGCGGAAAGAGATGGCATTATCGGTGATTTCGAACGGATTGGCGCGACCATTATGGCGAATGCCTGCGGCCCTTGTATCGGACAATGGAAACGTCATACGGATGATAATGCCCGTAAGAACTCAATCGTCACCTCCTTCAATCGTAACTTCGCTAAGCGTGCGGACGGTAATCCGAATACACATGCTTTTGTCGCTTCCCCGGAACTGACATTGGCCTTGACCATCGCGGGCGATCTATGTTTCAACCCTTTGACCGATACCTTGAAGACGGAGGATGGCAAGGAAGTGAAACTGGAAGAACCGAAAGGCACGGATTTCCCGCCGAAAGGTTTCGAGGTAAAGGATAACGGCTATCTGGCACCTACGGGTAAGAACGTAGCGGTGAACATCCATCCGGCATCCAACCGCCTACAGGCATTAAAGCCTTTCGCTCCTTGGAACGGAGAGGATTTCACGGATATGCCCCTTCTTATCAAGGCTGAAGGCAAATGTACAACGGATCATATCTCGATGGCCGGTCCATGGCTACGCTTCCGTGGGCATTTGGAAAATATATCGGATAATATGTTGATGGGAGCCGTTAACGCTTTCAACGGGAAGACAAACGCTGTATGGAATCAACTGAACAATGCATACGAGGCAGTCTCCGCCGTAGCGAAACAATACAAGGCAAAGGGTATTTCCTCGATCGTCGTAGCGAAAGAAAACTATGGTGAAGGCTCTTCCCGAGAACATGCGGCTATGGAGCCTCGCTTCCTACATGTGAAAGTGATCCTAGCCAAGAGTTTCGCCCGTATCCACGAGACAAACTTGAAGAAACAAGGAATGCTAGCATTGACTTTCGCCGATAAGGAGGATTACGGCAAGATCCGTGAGAATGACCATATCTCGATCATCGGATTGAAAGATTTCCAGCCGGGCAAACCCTTGACGGGTGTTCTTCTCCATGCGGATGGTACACAAGAATCGTTTCAGGTAAACCATACGTACAATGATTTGCAAATTAAATGGTTCAAGGCGGGTTCCGCTTTAAATACAGTTCACTAAGACAAATAAAAAATCTTGATATCATGAGTAAGATAACAAAGAAAGGCAATCATATTTTCGTGCCGGATCACGTGACGATCCCTTATATTATAGGAGATGGCGTGGGTGCTGAGATCACTCCCGTTAGCCAGAAGATAGTAAACGCGGCCCTTATGCAAGCTTACAACGGAACCCGTTCCATCGAATGGAAAGAGGTCTTAGCCGGCGAAAAGGCGTTTAAGCAAACCGGAAGTTGGCTTCCCGATGAGACGATGGAGGCGTTCCGTGAATACATTGTCGGCATTAAGGGACCGTTGACGACCCCGATTGGTGGAGGTATCCGTTCATTAAATGTGGCTCTCCGTCAGACGTTGGATTTATATGTTTGTCTCCGTCCGGTTCGTTGGTTCAAAGGAGTCGTGTCTCCGGTAAAGGAGCCGCAGAAAGTGAATATGTATATCTTCCGTGAGAATACGGAAGATATCTATGCCGGAATCGAATGGCAACAAGGGACTCCGGAGGCACGAAAGTTATTGAAGTTCCTCACCGAGGAAATGGGAGTGAAGAAAGTACGTTTCCCGGAAACTTCCTCTTTCGGTATCAAGCCGGTTTCCGTGGAAGGTACGGAGCGTCTGGTGCGTGCCGCTATCGAATACGCACTATTGCATCGGTTACCGAGCGTGACGTTGGTACACAAAGGCAACATCATGAAATTCACGGAAGGTGGCTTCAAGTTATGGGGATACGCTTTAGCGGAACGGGAGTTCGCGGATCTCACCTTCACTTGGCCTCAATACGAGAAGATCAAGAAAGAGCAAGGCGAGGAAGCGGCCAACACCGCTTTAGCGGAAGCCTCAAAAACCGGTAAGGTCATCATCAAGGATGTCATAGCCGACGCTTTCTTGCAAAACACGCTATTGATTCCGGAAGAATACTCCGTGATCGCTACCCTGAACTTGAACGGCGATTATATCTCCGATCAATTGGCGGCGATGGTAGGTGGCATAGGCATCGCTCCCGGCGCAAATATTAATTATAACAGTGGTCATGCGATATTCGAGGCTACCCATGGAACCGCCCCGAATATTGCGGGAAAGAATCTCGTAAACCCCTCTTCCTTATTATTATCATCCGTCATGATG
The DNA here is from genome assembly GCA_028689545.1 of Parabacteroides sp. Classification (GTDB taxonomy): domain Bacteria; phylum Bacteroidota; class Bacteroidia; order Bacteroidales; family Tannerellaceae; genus Parabacteroides. The sequence goes on along the minus strand of JAQVCX010000042.1, from coordinate 15,606 downwards.
CTGGAATATATGGGATGGGGTGATGCGGCAAACCTGATTACATCCGCTATGGAGCAGGCTTTCTCCGCCGGAGAGGCCACTCATGACTTGGCTCGTTTCATGCCGAATGGCAAATCTCTTGGCACCAAGGAATTTGGTGATCGTATCATCTCTATTATCGAAACAATTAAATTAGTATAGTCATGAAGAAAGAATATTTGATCTATAAATTATCCGACGCGGCCAGAGAAGCTTGTAAGATTGACAACGAACTTTTCCCGATGTATAATGTGAAACGTGGCCTTCGTAACGAGGATGGTAGCGGCGTGTTGGTGGGATTGACCCAGATCGGTAACGTGGTAGGCTACGAACGTTTGCCGGAAGGCGGTCTGAAGGCGATCCCCGGTAAGCTATTCTATCGGGGTTACGACATAGAGGATTTAGCGCATGATTTCATCAAGGAGAAACGGTTCGGTTTCGAGGAAGTGGCTTATTTATTACTTTCCGGTAAACTCCCCGATAAAGAGGAATTATCAGCCTTTAAGGAACTGTTGAACGACAATATGCCCTTGGAGCAAAAGACTAAGATGAATATCCTGGATCTGGAAGGACAGAACATTATGAATATATTGGCTCGTAGTGTATTAGAAATGTACACCTTCGACGCGAATCCGGACGACACCTCCCGAGATAACTTAATGCGCCAATCTGTTGAATTGATCTCTAAGTTCCCTACGATTATCGCTTACGCATACAATATTTATCGTCATAGCACACAGGGACGTTCCTTGCATATCCGCCATCCGCACGAGAATTTATCGATCGCGGAGAATTTCCTTCACATGCTGAAACGTGATTTCACGGATCTGGACGCACGCACGTTGGATCTACTCTTGGTATTGCAAGCGGAACATGGCGGTGGTAATAACTCCACGTTCACGGTACGCGTCACTAGCTCTACGGGAACGGATACGTACTCATCTATCGCGGCTGGTATCGGCTCATTGAAAGGTCCGTTGCACGGAGGTGCCAATATTCAGGTAGTAGATATGTTCCATCATTTGAAAGAGAATATCGCTGATTGGAAGAACGTGGACGAGATCGATACGTATTTCATGCGGATGCTGAACAAAGAGGCTTATAACAAGACAGGCTTGATCTATGGTATCGGCCATGCGGTCTATACGATTTCCGATCCGCGTGCGGTTGTATTAAAGGAACTGGCTCGTGATCTGGCAAAAGAGAAAGGTCGCTCTGAGGAATTCGCCTTCCTTGAGTTATTAGAGGAGAGAGCGATCGAATGTTTCGCCAAGCATAAAGGAACTAAGAAACGGGTTTCCTCGAACGTGGACTTCTATTCCGGATTCGTTTATGAGATGATCGGTTTGCCACAGGAAATCTATACGCCTTTATTCGCCATGGCCCGAATCGTGGGTTGGACCGCCCATCGTATCGAGGAGTTGAACTTTGACGGGAAACGCATCATCCGTCCGGCTTACAAGAACGTTTTAGACAATAGGGAGTATGTCTCCATCAATGAGCGATAACACGTAAAAAATCATAGTTATGAGTTAAAAGATTCATAACTATGATTTTTATCCCCGGAAAAATCCGCAAACGGAGAACTTACTTTAGCCCGCAAGATCTCATTTTCGACAAAAACCATGTTTTATCTTAGATAAACCCGTATATTTGTCACTCGAAACGTATAATTAACAGCATGAAGGAATCTGTCCGTATTCTTCGTTTCGCCATTGTTGGCTTTTCTAACGCTTTGATCACCGCATTGGTAATCTGGATATTAATGGATATTCTGGAGTGTAATTACCTGTGGTCGAACATGGCTGGATATGTGGCCGCCTTGGTGAATAATTTCTTTTGGAGTAAATACTGGGTGTTTTCTTCCGGGAAAGGTAATTTCTGGAAGGAGATCCCTTTATTCCTGATCGCTTTTGGTTGCGCTTACGCTACTCAATTCATGTTCTTGCTTGTAATGGTGGAGGTGATCGAGCTAAATGAGTATCTCGGCCAGTTCCTTGGGCTTTTCGTTTACGGAGCCGTTAATTTCATGATGAATAAAAGGCTTACTTTTAAGAGCTAAAATCCGATAAATCGTATAAAAGGAGGTGGTATAATACGCCTATACCGGCGAAGGTCCACGCGAATACTCGCGTAAGCCTTCACCGGTATAGGCGTGAGCCAACGCAACTAGTCGCGTTGGCTCATGCGACTAGTCGTGTTAAATCACGAACGGGTAAGAGCCGTAAACTGCTTCCCTAGTCTATAAAGATAGAACGCTAAATGCGTGAAAGCGAATACGAACGAGATAATCAACAAGACCTTGCTCTCATTCCATCCTACCGTTTGCTGGTGCCAAAGCCCGGTAATCACGCAAAGCACGGATAAAGTGATGCCGATCATATCTAATGTGGTCTGTCCCGAGCGATATTTCTGCATATGTTCCAGTTTGCTATGTTTGATGCCATAGCATACATATATATCCAGACCGATTAACATCCATAATACCAAACGGATCCAGGTATCGGCCGGGAGAAAAATCATCATCACCAGACAAGTGATGATACCGGCGATAGGCACGAACGGAACCAGCGGGGTCTTGAAAGACCGGGGAGCGTTCGGCATGGTCTTACGGACAATCAATACCCCGCCGCAAACCAGCGTAAAGGCGAACAAGGTACCGATACTACACATCTCGCCCGCTACGCTCGCCGGAACGAAAGCGGCCAATGTACCAACCAATAACATAAACAGGAAATTACTCCGTGCCGGCGTACGGAATTTCTCATGGATATGGGAAAAGAGGGGAGGAAGCAACCCATCCCGGCTCATGCTCAAGAAGACACGGCTTTGTCCTAACAACGTTACCATGATAACCGAGCAATATCCCAGTAAAATAGCGACGACGATCGCCCGATTCATCCAAGGGTAATCCGGACGGATCACGCCGGAAGCGTCCATTTGCCCCATATGATCGATAGCGATCGCCACGGGAGCGATTCCATTTTGGCCGGTAAAAGCGGTGTAATGTACGACTCCGGTCATCACGTGGGCGAACAACATATATAAGATGGTGCAAACCACTAATGATACCAAGATCCCGATCGGCATATCCCGTTTCGGGTTCTTGGTTTCCTGCGCCGCCGTACTAACGGCATCGAATCCGAGGAAAGCGAAGAATACGATGGCCGCCCCTCGTAAGATTCCGGAGAAACCGAACTCTCCTAAGGTCCCTGTGTTAGCAGGGATATAAGGCGTGTAATTCTCCATACGGATATATTTCCATCCCAAGACGACGAACACCAAGACTACGGAGACTTTCAAGAATACGATAATCCCGTTGAAGATAGAACTGCCTTCCGTCCCTCGCATCAACAAAATGCTCATTAACACCACGATCACGAATGCCGGGATATTCACGATACCGCCATCCCAAGGGCAAGCCGTCAGAGCTTGCGGTAAATGCACTCCGAATCCTTCCAGGAAAACGACCAGATATCGACTCCAACTTATGCTAACGGTCGTAGCGGCCACGCAGTACTCGAGCACCAAATCCCAACCGATAATCCAAGCGACCAACTCACCCATCGTGGCGTATGAGTAGGTGTATGCGCTACCTGCCACCGGGATCATCGAAGCGAACTCGGCGTAACATAACCCGGCGAAACAACAGCCCAAGGCGGCGATAGCGAAAGATAAAGTAATGGCAGGCCCCGTGTACCCGGCGGCCACCGCACCCGTAATGGAGAACAATCCGGCACCGATAATAACACCGACACCTAACGCGACCAAACTCCACGGGCCAAGGATACGCTTCAGCGATTTATTGCCCGAATCGTTTGCCTCGGTCATCAAATCCGCTAAAGGCTTCTTAATAAATAAACCCATCAGTATAGATTAAAAATTAGTAATTTATTCTTGTCGGCCCAAGCTCCATACCGTATATCCATTTTGGGATAAGATCAATGAATCGGCGTCGAGCTTCACGATGTCTAGCGTATCGGTACCAGTAATCGTCTGGTCGTTGCCGATACTTTGATATTGCAGCAGCAATGTTTTATCTTCCAGGTTCCAACTTTTCATGACGAGAGTAGCCATATTAATGGAAGTAGCGGTCCCATCTTGGCTTAACGTGAATCCTTGAACCTCCTCCGAATTTATAGGATTGGGCTCTGTCCAGCTCCCTTGGATATAGTAATAGGGGGAATGAGCCGTAATGAGCAATTCCTCTGCCTTAAGGTACTCGTTCCCGTCTACATTCTCGTTTTTGCAGGTCACCCTAACAGAATCCAAGAGTAGCACACCTGGAACTTTTTGCGGATCCGTATCCATTGTGCTGACATTTACCGTATCACCCAGATCGGTTATGACAACAATGTTATTCATACTCGCATCATAGACAATACCATAGAGAACCTGCGCATGGCTCACCTTATGGCAGGAGACGATGCTACCTAGTAAAAGTATGGAACACATCGAGAAGAAAAATAACTTTTTCATATCTGATAATTTAAAGTGTATATACTTGTTTAAAAACCTGGCGAATTCTCAATTATGAATCGGCAGTCGCTCCCAAAGCCATTCAGGGATCAGTCTCCAGAAAAAGACTAGGATAGCGTATTTCCAATCAATGATCGCCCTTCTCTTTTTCCGGTCTATAGCGTTAGCGATACGCTGGGCGGCATATTGGGGAGACAGCAACATCGGATAATTCCGGCCGTCTTTCAATAAATCCGTACGGACAAATCCCGGACGTATATCCGTAAATGTAATGCGCTGTTTCTCCATACGGGAAAGTTGGGCTAAAGCGTCTATATAGATATTTTGATATCGTTTGGTAGCCGAGTAGGAGGGAGCGACACCTAACCCTTTGGTCCCCGCGATAGAGCTGATTACCGATATATGCCCGCCACCTTGACTGGAAAAATAACGATAGGCGGCTAATACCATGCGTGTGAAACCTGCCACATTCGTCTGTATCGTAGCTTGTTCTATGGAAGTGTCTAAGCCTTTATTCTGGTTGCCGACCCCTGAGCTAAGCAGGAAGATATCCATTCCTCCCAAATCACGGATCAACTCTTCCAAACGATCGGCGGCATCCTCGGCGGTCACGTCCAACCGCTTTATCCGGATATGTTCCGGATCTTGCTTACGAAACTCCTCCAACCTATCCACCCGACGGCCTGCCAATCCTAGTTGATACCCTCGTTTCCAATAGATCTTAGCGACCTCGTAGCCAATACCGGAAGTCGCGCCTATGATGATAATTCGTTTGATCATATAATAAAACGTCTATAACAGACATAGCGCAAAGATAAGAATTTACTTTGAAATCCCTTGTGATACCCATCAGTTTCGTTATATTTGCTAACAATTTTATAAACACGATAAAATAAAAGCTATGTCAGTGAAATCTTATATCGAATCTAATAAGGATCGTTTCCTGGAGGAACTGTTCTCTTTAATCCGTATCCCGTCAATCAGCGCCAAGCACGAGAATAAACCGGACATGTTGGCATGTGCCCAACGTTGGACGGAGGTACTGCTGTCTTCCGGTGCGGATAAGGCCGAGGTAATGCCTACGAAAGGCAATCCTGTCGTTTACGCCGAGAAAATGGTATCTCCCAATGCTCCGACCGTATTGGTCTACGCTCATTATGATGTAATGCCCGCCGAACCTTTGGAACTGTGGAAGAGTGAACCCTTCGAGCCGGTGATCCGGGACGGACGTATCTGGGCCCGTGGAGCGGATGATGATAAGGGACAGGGCATGATTCAAGTAAAAGGTTTTGAGACAGCTATTCAAGAAGATTTGCTGCAGTGTAACGTGAAGTTTATTTTCGAAGGAGAGGAAGAGATAGGTTCTCCTAGCTTGGAAGATTTTTGCCGGGAACATAAAGACTTATTGAAAGCGGATATAATCCTCGTTTCCGATACAAGCATGGTTAGCGCCGAGACCCCGTCGCTCACGACGGGTTTACGTGGTTTGGCTTACTGGGAAATAGAAGTAACCGGACCGAACCGTGATTTGCATTCCGGTCATTTTGGCGGAGCCGTAGCGAATCCGATCAACGTACTTTGCAAATTGATGGCAGATATCACCGATGCGGATGGACGCATCACGATCCCGGGTTTCTATGACGACGTGGAGGATGTATCTCCCGCCGAACGGGAAATGATCGCCCAAATCCCATTCGACAAGGAAAAATATAAGAAAGCGATCGGGGTAGACGCTCTTTTCGGAGAGAAAGGCTATTCTACGCTAGAACGCAATAGTTGTCGGCCTTCTTTCGATATCTGTGGTATTTGGGGCGGATATACGGGGGAAGGAAGCAAAACGGTATTGCCTTCAAAGGCTTATGCCAAGGTTTCCACCCGTTTGGTTCCGCATCAAGATCATGCCAAGATCTCCCAAATGTTTGAGGAGTATATGGCTCGTGTGACCCCACCTTATGTTAAGGTGAAAGTTACGCCTAGCCATGGCGGTCAGGGATATGTTTGTCCGATCGACTTGCCGGCTTATCAAGCGGCGGAAGAGGCTGTAGGTATCGCATTCGGAAAGAAACCTTTGGCGGTTCGCCGTGGAGGTAGCATTCCTATTATCTCTACATTCGAGCAGGTATTAGGTATCAAGACCGTACTGATGGGATTCGGCTTGGAGCAAAACGCAATCCATTCACCCAACGAGAGTCAGGAATTGGATATCTTCTTCAAGGGAATCGAGTCGGTAGCGGAATTCTACCGTTTATATAAATAAGAACGAAGCAGATGAGTATATTAATAAAGAATGTCCTGTTTAACGATAGGACGATTGATGTCTATATCGAAGGGAAAGAGATCAAGCGAATAGGAGAGGGCTTGTCTCTTCCTGCCGATAAGATACTGGATGGTAGCCGCAAAGCTATCATTCCCGGTTTCGTAAACGCCCATACGCATGCTGCCATGACTTTGTTTCGTGGCTTTGGCGATGATATGCCGCTTATGCCGTGGCTTGAGCAAAAGATTTGGCCGAATGAGGCGAAAATGACCCGTGAGGATGTATATTGGGGAGCTAAATTAGCCTGCTTGGAAATGATAAAGAGTGGCACAACCACCTTCTTTGATATGTATCATAAGTTTCGGGGAACAGCGGACGCTACCGAGGAGATGGGTTTGCGTGGCATCATATCCGGTGTCTGCTTCGATCATTTCCAGCCGGATCAGGCCGAGAAGTGCAAACGGCACAACGAGAAACTGATCGAGGAAGTGAACGGATATAGCAAACGTATTCAATATGCCCTAGGCCCACACGCCATTTATACGGTATCCGGGGAATTATTGCGATGGTGCCATCAATTCGCGATGAAGCATAATGCCCCGATTCATCTGCATTTAGCGGAAACAGAAGTAGAGGTGGAGAATTCAATCAAGCATTTTGGGCTGTCTCCCGTACGTTATTTATATAAGTTAGGGATCTTATCACCGCATTTGATTATCGCCCACGGAATTTACATCGACGATGATGAGCTTCGCATGTTGGCCGATCATGAGGTGAAAGTCGTACATAACCCGGCCTCAAATATGAAACTGGCCTCCGGCATGCATTTCAAGTTTAAGGAAATGCGCCAGCTGGGCATTACCGTGGGATTGGGAACAGACGGTTGCTCTTCTTCCAATAACTTGGATATGATCGAGTCGATGAAGCTGGCTTCCCTGTTAGGAAAAGCTTGGCGAAAGGATCCCGAAGCCTTAACCGCGAATGAGATGCTGCAAGCCGCTACAGCGGAAGGAGCCGCTATGTTCGGTTTAAAAGCCGGACAGATCAAGGAGGGGTATTTAGCCGATCTATGCTTGATAGATCTCAACACCCCCGCTTTTACCCCGAACTTCAATTTCGTCTCTAATCTGGTATATGCCGCCAACGGTAGTTGCGTGGATACCGTTATCTGCGACGGTAAAATATTGATGGAGAATAAGAAAGTGCCGGGAGAAGACGAGATCATGGAAAAAGCGGCGGAAACGGCTTATAACTTAATGAAACGCTGATAAGAATTATGAATTTTGAATTATAAGTTTTGAATTATGGATAAGAATACCGACTCACAAACTGTCAACTCTCAACTATCAACTGTCTACTACCAAGAGGCTGCCGCCTATTTAGCTAGCCGAATCGAAGGTAACCCGGAGACGGCTATTATCTTAGGTAGTGGCTTAGGCTCTTTAGCTGATCAAATAACAGACCCTATAGTGATACCTTATGCGGAGATTCCGCATTTTATGAAATCTACCGCTACCGGGCATAAGGGAAATTTTATTTGTGGTAAACTAGGGGATAAACAAGTCTTGGCTATGCAAGGCCGTTTTCATTACTATGAGGGCTACACGATGCAACAGGTGACTTTTCCCGTACGTGTAATGAAACTATTAGGAATCAAGAACCTTTTGGTCTCGAACGCCGCCGGAGGTATCAATAACACGTTTAAGGTAGGTGATCTGATGATTATCCGGGATCATATCAATATGATGCCGAACCCGCTGATCGGTCCGAACAATGAGGATTTCGGTACTCGTTTTCCGGATATGACCCGTGCTTATGATCGTGAATTTATCCGCTATGTGGAAGAAATCGCCACTTCTCGATCTATCCCATTAAAGAAAGGTGTATATGTAGGTTTGACAGGCCCTTCCTTCGAGACTCCTTCCGAGTACGCTTTCTATGGAAAAGTTGGGGGAGATGCGATCGGCATGAGTACGGTACCGGAAGTAATCGTGGCACGTCATGCGGGCTTGCGTGTATTCGGCATGTCTGTCATCACAAACGAGGGTTATCACTTCGCGGATGACTTTGTAAATGATGGTGCCGATGTTATCGTAGCGGCTAATAAAGCCGCATCTGTTATGACACAACTATTTACGGAATTGATCAAAAAAATCTAATAAAAAAGTAGCGCAAAGGCTTGGTGGTTTCAATGAAATCACTACCTTTGCACTCGCAATCGGGAACAAAGCGGTTGTGTATTGCGGAAGTAGCTCAGTTGGTAGAGCATAACCTTGCCAAGGTTAGGGTCGCGGGTTCGAGTCCCGTCTTCCGCTCTTTCTCATATTGATTGCCCAGGTGGCGGAATTGGTAGACGCGCTCGTTTCAGGTGCGAGTGGTTTTGCGATCGTGCAGGTTCGAGTCCTGTTCTGGGCACCCTTCTAAAATGCGCAGGTGGTGGAATTGGTAGACACGCTACTTTGAGGGGGTAGTGCCGGTTACGGCGTGTGAGTTCAAGTCTCATTCTGCGTACTTTAAGTAAAAAAGAAATAAGAGCATGATCTATTCATTTAGGTCATGCTTTTTTATACGTCAAAATGACAGACGAATTAGATAAGCGAACATAAAAAAAGCCGGACGTGAGTCCGGCTTTTATATTTATAGATATAGACAAACTTATTCAGCATCTTTCTTCTTTATCGAAGTCGTGATTTTCTGCTCTTCTTTATCAAAGTCTACGATAATCGTATCGCCTTCGCCTACTGAGGCACGGATAATCATTTCCGCCATCTCATCTTCCAGATACTTCTGGATCGAACGTTTCAACGGACGGGCACCGAATTGGACATCATAACCTTTCGTCGCGATGAAGTCTTTTGCCTCGTCGGTGATCGACAACTCATAGCCCAGGTTTGATACACGTTGATACAGACCCTGCAGCTCAATATCGATAATCTTATGGATAGCGGCCTTATCAAGCTGATCGAACATGATGATATCATCCACACGGTTCAAGAACTCTGGAGCAAACGCTTTATTCAACGCTTTCTGGATCACGCTACGGGAGAAATCCTTATCCGGTTCACCAGCCATCTGGGTGCTAAAACCAACGCCACGACCGAAATCTTTCAGTTGCCGGGTACCAATATTGGAAGTCATGATCAAGATCGTATTCTTGAAATCAATGCGTCTACCCAGACTATCCGTCAAACGACCTTCATCCAAGACTTGCAACAACAAGTTAAATACATCCGGATGCGCTTTCTCTATCTCGTCCAATAAGACCACCGAATAGGGCTTACGACGTACTTTCTCTGTTAACTGGCCACCTTCCTCATAACCAACGTATCCGGGAGGCGCTCCGATCAAACGGGAAACAGCGAATTTCTCCAAGTATTCACTCATATCGACACGAACCAAAGAATCCGCCGAATCAAATAGATATTCAGCCAGCTTCTTGGCTAGGTGAGTTTTTCCTACACCTGTCGGTCCTAGGAACATAAAGGTTCCGATCGGTTTATTCGGATCTTTCAAGCCAACACGGTTACGTTGAATTGCCTTTACGATCTTTTGAACAGCGTCATCTTGTCCGACAACCTTACTTTTCAATACGTCAGCCATTTCCAGAAGCTTGACATTCTCTGCCTTAGCGATACGTTGAACAGGCACGCCGGACATCATGGCCACAACTTCAGCGACCTTCTCTTCATCAACGGTCTCCCGATGCTCTTGAAGCTCTTGTTCCCATTTCGCTTTCGCACCCTCCAGTTGCAATAAATATTGACGTTCCTTATCACGGAAACTCGCGGCTAGCTCAAAGTTCTGCGATTTCACGGCCGCTAATTTCTCATTCTTCGTGCCCTCGATCTTCGCCTCAAGCTCCTCGATGCTTTTCGGCACAATAATATTAGATATATGTACACGAGAACCGGCCTCGTCTAAAGCATCGATCGCCTTATCCGGGAAATTGCGGTCACTGATATATCTTTCTGTCAATTTCACACACGCTCGCAAAGCATCTTCCGTATAAACCACGTTATGATGCTCCTCGTAACGAGGTTTGATATTACTTAAGATCTGTAAAGTCTCTTCCGCCGTAGTCGGATCTACGATCACTTTCTGGAAACGACGTTCCAACGCACCGTCTTTCTCGATATTCTTACGGTATTCATCCAAGGTAGTAGCGCCGATGCATTGAATCTCACCACGAGCCAACGCCGGTTTCAACATATTCGCCGCATCCATGGAACCGGAAGCGGAACCAGCGCCAACGATCGTATGGATCTCATCGATAAACAGGATGATATTCGGGTTTTTCGATAACTCATTCAAGATAGCCTTAATACGTTCCTCAAACTGGCCGCGGTATTTTGTACCGGCGACAATAGAAGCCATATCCAAGCTAATCACACGCTTATCGAATAACACCCGGGAAACCTTACGCTGAATAATGCGTAAAGCCAATCCCTCTACAATAGCCGATTTACCTACGCCCGGCTCGCCGATCAATACCGGATTGTTTTTCTTCCTACGGCTCAATATCTGAGCCAAACGCTCGATCTCCTTCTCACGCCCTACGATCGGGTCCAGACGGTTCTCCGCGGCGGCACGTGTCATATCCGTCCCGAAGTTATCCAGAACCGGTGTGTCATTAGGCGATTTCGGTTGGGCGGCTCCCGCTCCGGCACCGGTAGAGGGGCGAGATGCCTCACGGCGAGAAGAGAAACCTTCGTCCTCGTCATCCTCGTCATCATCCGTATATCCGTCGCTGATCTCGTCGAATTCTTCTATATTCTTCAGACCGGTCCCGCTTACTAATATATTATATGCGGAACGATAAGTAATACCTACGTCATTCAACACCTTGGCGGCTACATTAAACTCCTCTTTCAATATCGCCAACAGAAGATGCTCCGTGTCGGTCTCATCCTTCTTGAACAAACGAGATTCCAGCATACTCATACGCAAGACACGTTCTGTGGTCTTACTTATAGCGATCTCATGCTGGACAGAGTCCTCCGAATCGAATGTATTCTTTATTTCTTGCTCAATCTTGCGTTTAATAGCCATCGGATCGGAATGCAGCTCTTGCAAGACACGCATAGCCTCGCCCTCGCCATCCCGAATGATGCCTAGCATCAAATGCTCCGGCCCGATATAGCTGTTTTGGAGCCTAGTCGCTTCTTCACGACTATACTCAATCACGTCAATCAATCTTTTCGAATAATTTTTCATACTATATTATATATGCACTGATTATGCAAAGTTACACAATCTATTCCAACTATTATCAAATTCCATGCCATTATTCCTTAATAAGCCTTGAAAAGCCCGCAGACGCAAAATTTCAAGGCAAATACTTTCGTAGTATACAGAAAAACCTTACCTTAGTGCAATTTTTCAGAGGTGAGATATAGAGTGTAATTAATATAAAACTAAATGGTTGATCAAGACAGAATTATTAAGATTAACATCGAAGAGGAAATGAAATCGGCATACATTGATTATTCAATGTCTGTTATTGTTTCGCGTGCTCTTCCTGATGTTAGGGATGGCTTTAAGCCGGTTCACCGTCGTATTTTATTTGGAATGAATGAACTGGGTAACACATCCGACAAACCTTATAAGAAATCTGCGAGAATAGTTGGTGAAGTTTTAGGTAAATATCATCCACATGGCGACTCGTCTGTATATTTCGCCATGGTGCGTATGGCCCAAGCATGGTCTATGCGTTATCAGTTAGTAGACGGACAGGGTAACTTTGGTTCAGTGGACGGTGATAGCCCTGCCGCTATGCGTTATACGGAGGCACGGTTGAGTAAGCTCGCCGAAGAAATGCTCCGGGATATCGAAAAGGACACGGTAGATTTCCAGCTTAACTTTGATGATACGTTGAAGGAGCCGACCGTATTGCCGACTCGTATCCCTAACTTGCTGGTAAATGGCGGATCGGGTATCGCTGTTGGTATGGCTACGAATATGCCGACTCATAACTTAAGCGAGGTGTTGGACGGCTGTATCGCTTATATCGATGCCAAGGGAGATATCGAGGTGGATGGCTTGATGCAATATATCAAGGCTCCGGACTTCCCGACAGGCGCTACTATCTACGGTTACGCAGGTGTGAAAGATGCTTTCGAGACGGGTAGGGGACGTATCATCCTTCGTGGTAAAGCCGAGATCGAGGTGGAAAATAATCACGAGAAGATTATTATTACCGAGATTCCTTATTTGGTAAATAAAGCTGAGTTGATCAAGTATATCGCTGATCTGGTAAACGAGAAGCGTATCGAGGGTATTTCCAACGTCAACGATGAATCCGATCGTAGCGGTATGCGTATCGTGGTCGATGTGAAGCGCGACGCTAACTCTAGTGTCGTACTGAATAAATTATATAAGCTTACGGCTTTGCAATCCTCATTCAGCGTTAATAATATCGCCTTGGTGAACGGTCGCCCGAAGTTGCTTAACTTAAAAGACCTGATCAAGGCCTTCGTTGAGCATCGCCATGAGGTAGTTATCCGCCGTACGAGATATGACTTGAAGAAAGCGGAAGAAAGAGCCCATATATTAGAAGGCTTGATCATCGCTTCCGATAATATAGACGAGGTAATCGCGATTATCAAGGCTTCAAAGAGCCCGCAAGAGGCCATTGAGCGCTTGATCGAACGTTTCTCTTTATCTGATCTTCAAGCACGTGCGATTGTCGAGATGAGACTTCGTCAGTTGACAGGCCTGGAACAAGACAAATTACGTGCGGAATATGAGGAGATCGAGACGTTGATCGCTCATTTGAAAGAGATCCTAGAGAATGAAGACCTTTGTATGCAGGTTGTCAAAGATGAGTTGTTGGAAATCAAGGATAAATATGGAGACGAACGTAAGACGGACATCGTTTACGCTTCCGAGGAGTTGAATCCGGAGGATTTCTACGCGGATGATGAGATGATCATTACCGTATCTCATATGGGATATATCAAGCGTACCCCGTTAAGTGAGTTCCGTGCCCAAGGTCGTGGTGGCGTAGGAGCGAAGGGCTCCGAGACTAGAGATGAGGATTTCGTTGAGTATATCTATCCGGCATCCATGCACGCCACCTTGTTATTCTTCACGGCAAAAGGTAAGTGCTATTGGTTGAAGGTATTCGAGATCCCGGAAGGTGCCAAGAACGCCAAGGGGCGTGCGATCCAGAATCTGCTGAATATCGAGCAGGGTGATAAGGTGCAAGCCTTTATACGTGTTAAGAAATTAACCACCGATACGGAATTCATCAACTCTCATTACCTATTATTCTGTACGAAGAAAGGTGTGATTAAAAAGACCTTGCTGGAGGCATATTCCCGCCCTCGTCAAAACGGCGTGAACGCTATCACATTGCGTGAGGACGATGGGTTGATCCAAGTATGTATGACGAATGGCAACAACGAGGTCATTATAGCGAACCGTAACGGTCGCGCGATCCGTTTCCCAGAAAGCGTGGTGCGTGTCATGGGCCGTACCGCTTCCGGAGTGAAAGGCATGACCTTGGACGGGGATAATGATGAGGTAGTTGGTATGATCTGTATCAAGGATAAGGAAGAAGAGACTGTGCTCGTCGTTTCTGAGCAAGGATATGGAAAACGTTCTTCTATCGAGGATTATCGTATAACGAATCGTGGAGGTAAGGGCGTGAAAACCATTAACATCACGGATAAGACCGGTAAACTAGTCGCCATTAAGAATGTCACGGACGAGAACGATTTAATGATTATCAACAAATCGGGTATCGCTATTCGCATGAAAGTGGCCGACTTGAACGTGATCGGACGAGCCACCCAAGGTGTCCGTTTGATCAACCTAGAAAAGCGTAATGACGAAATCGCTTCTGTTTGTAAAGTATTGTCTGATACTGAAGAGGAAATAGCGGAGGAAAAAGCCGAGCAAGAAGCCAGACAAGAAAATGAGGGAAGGGAAATCAGCGAGAATCAAGCTAGTCTAGGTATCGATATGGATCTGCCGGAATCTGAGGAGAATGACGAGCAAGATGATAACGAAGATATAACTGAATAATTTTAAACAAATAGAAATAGAAATATTAATCTCAAAATTACGATTACAATGAAACGAGTATTATTAACAGTGGCACTATGTGTCGCAGCATCAGCCTCTTTTGCACAGAAAAAAGCTGTAAATGAAGCTCAAAGTATAGCTAAAGGAGCGACTCCAGATTTCTCGGAAGCCAGAACTCTGATTAAAGGAGCTTTAGACAATTCCGAAACAAAGGATGACGCTAAAACTTGGTATGTTGCCGGTTTTATCGAAGATCAACAGTTCAGCAACGAGAGAACTAAGCAAGTCTTGGGCCAACAGCCGGACGAGCCTGTTATGTATCAAGCCTTGGGCAGTATCTTGCCATACTTTGAGAAAGCATATGAGTTGGATCAACTTCCTAATGAAAAAGGGAAAGTTAAACCTAAGTTCACGAAAGATATCAAGGGTATCTTAGGAGCAAACCACGTATATTATATCAATGGTGGCGCTTACTATTTCGATCAGAAAGATTATAACAAGGCTTATGATTTCTTCGAGCAATATCTGAAAATATCTGATATGCCTATGTTTAAAGGCGAGGCTGTCGCAGAAAGAGATTCAAACTTCATGACAGTTCAGTTTTATGCGGCTGTAGCAGCGACTCAACTTGGCGATTCTCAAAAAGCTATTGCGGCGTTGGAGCGTGCTAAAAACATGGATTATAGAGCAAGCGAGGTATATCAATACTTATGCTATGAGTATGAGCAAGCTAAGGACACCGTAAACTTAGAGAAGACCTTGGAAGAAGGCTTGACTAAATGCCCTGAGGAGCAGTATTTCTTAATGAGCCTAATCAATAATTA
>JAQVCX010000153.1 GCA_028689545.1 Parabacteroides sp. | reverse complement strand
CCCCTATATAGATAATAAGAAACACCCAACGACAACAAAGGGATCAGCCAGATAGCGGCAATACGCACCCACGCCGGAATACGCCGATGGCGACGGGATCTCACGCCTAATGTATCCTCCAGCCGGACGAAAGCCATCTCGCTCCGCTTATCCGCCTCTGGGAAACCGATCTCATTCCAGATATCCCGCAAAGCCTCTTCCTTCTCCCAATCGTCTCCTGGTTCTGCCAATCGCTGATGTACCCGATCCACCATCTCCCCTGAGAACGAATGGTGGAAAAAGTATTTTAATATCTTTTTTATAGGACTCATTCCTGCTTTTCTATTTTATCTTATTTATAGGACCTCCTTTTCCCGCTTTACCCCCAAGCCTTTAACACATCATAACAAGAAGGAAAGTCAATACCGCATTCCGCAATTCCTTTAACGCTAAGTTCAAGTGATTTTCCACGGTCTTTTTTGAGAGTTGTAGATTCTCGGCGATCTCCGTGTTCGACAATCCCTCATCCCGGCTCATCCGGTAGATCATCTTCCGCTGTGGCGGCATGGTCTCCACGATCATATCCACCAGTAATTTCAAATCCTTGGCAACTAAATCCTCGTAAGGCGTATCACTTCGTTCCTCCTCTTCCTCCCCGGCTCTCTCCAAGCTCACGAGATTCACCACACGGGATTCGATATAATTGAACGTCGTATGCTTCGCCAGGACATAGAGGTAGGAACCAAACGTCCTCACTTCCGTGAAACGGCTCCGATGCGTCCAAAGCTTTAGGAAAATCTCTTGGGTCAAGTCTTCGGCATCGCTCTCGGACTTCACGAGTCCCAGCACGAAATAATAGACTTTCAGATGGTAACGCATGAACAATTCCCGGAAAGCGGTATGATTTCCTGCGGCAAATTGTTCTAAAATGGATTTTTCATCTGTCATCTCGATTTACTCCTTTCACGATACGGTGGGACAAATGAAGTAATAATAACCGCCAGTAAGAGCGCATTTCTTGTTAATAAATATAAACAGATGGTGGAAGAGCATTTAACCGCTGATAGAAAAAGCGGAAAGCCTACGGTCAAAATTCTTTAAATATAGGTTTCTTTCGCCTAATCTGTGATGAAGAATCGCTTACCGCTTCCTTATGTTCTTTTTTTTGTCTAAGTTTGTTCCTTCAATGACATTCAATATGTATTGGTTACATCATTCTATTAATTTGCTTAAGATCGTGCCCTTTTTGGGCGGTTGGTTATCAGACCGGTTGCTGGGAGACCCGGAAGGTTGGCCCCATCCTATCGTATGGTTTGGCAAAGCGATCAGCGCCGGAGAGAAAAAGTTGAACAAAGGCTCCGATCGCGTCATGAAAGGCGGTATACTGGCGACAGCGCTTATCCTCGGCGTGTACTCTATCTGCAAGTGGATACTGTCGTGGGCGGGGATCATACATCCGCAGCTCAGTGGGTTGCTGACGGCTGTCGGCGTATTTTATTGCCTGTCCGGAAAGACGCTTATCAAGGAGGTGAAGGCGGTGTTCGAGGCCGTAGACCGCAGTACGGAAGAAGGACGGAGGCAAGTGGCGCGGATCGTGGGGAGGGATACCTCGGATCTGTCGCCACAAGAGATACGGGCGGCGGCACTGGAAACCTTGTCCGAGAACCTGAGCGACGGCGTGATCGCCCCGATGTTCTGGTTCGCCCTGCTGGGGTTGCCGGGGATGATGGCTTACAAGATGGCGAATACGCTAGACTCGATGATCGGTTATAAGAATGAGCGTTACCTTGAGTTCGGGCGGATAGCGGCGCAAATCGACGATATCGCCAATTACATCCCGGCCCGCCTCACGGCTTATTTGATGTTGTTGGTCTCCAATAATTGGGGGAAAAGGGATTTCGTACGGCGTTTCGCCCCTGAACACGCGAGCCCCAATTCCGGTTATCCAGAAGCGGCCTTGGCGGCGATCTTGGACTGCCAGTTCGGGGGGACGCACGATTATTTCGGCAAACCGGTGGAGAAGCCTTATATCGGAACGAACGCGAGGCCTTTCACGACCGAGGATATGCGTATCGCCATTCAAGTGAATAGCAATACGGAACTGGTGATGGGTATGATCGTCACCCTTATTTTACTAATAATATAATATGAATAATATGGAAATTAGATTAAACAAGCTGATAAGCGAAGCCGGTGTTTGCTCACGCCGGGAAGCGGACAATTTCATCAAGATGGAACGGGTAACCGTAAACGGCGAGCAACCGCAAGTAGGCCAGAGAGTCACAGCGGAGGATGTCGTGCTGGTGGACGGCGAACGCTTGAACGTAGAGAAATATATCCGCCAGGTAGAGGAGGAGAAAAAAGAGGAGCAGCAAGAGAAGGAATTGATCGGCACGCTCCTGAAAACGAAACCCGAGAACAAGGGAGGCCAGGAAGGCGCTAAAACGGAGAAGTTCGGGAAGTTCAATAAATACGCCGCCGCCCGTAAGGCGCAGAAAGAAGGCGGTTGGAAATCTAAAAACGCCAAACTTACCGACGAGGAGAAATTGTTGCGGGATGCCTTGCGCCCTAAGTTCGGAAAGGCACTGAGCAAATCGGCGGTAGTGCAACGGATCGCCGCGAACCCGAAATCGGCCGCCCTTCGGAAAACAAGCAAGAACAACCCGATCAACAAGGCGAAACGTGCCGACCACCGGAAAAGCAGGAATCACGAAGGCGATGAGTAAGAGACTGATCTTAGTGACCGGAGGACAGCGGTCCGGCAAGAGCGGGTACGCCCAGCGGCTCGCCTTATCGCTATCGCCCAACCCGGTTTACCTAGCGACCTCCCGCATCTGGGACGAGGAGTTCCGGAAGCGGGTGGAACGCCACCAACGGGATCGTGGTCCCGAATGGACCAATATAGAAGAGGAGAAATACCTAAGCCGCCACGATCTTACCGGTCGTGTCGTGGTGATCGATTGCGTAACCCTTTGGGGGACGAACTTCTTCTTCGACAATCAAAGCGACGTGGAATTATCCCTCTCCCTCCTCAAGGCGGAGTTCGATAAACTCTCCCGGCAAGATGCCTGCCTGATCTTCGTGACGAACGAGCTGGGTATGGGAGGCGTGCCAATAGACGAGGTGCAACGTAAATTTACCGATATGCAAGGCTGGCTCAACCAACACATCGCCTCGAAGGCGGACGAGGTTGTCTTGATGGTCAGCGGAATCCCCGTCAAGATCAAGGAATAAGAACAACTACTTATATAAAATACTACTATCATGATACAATTTCACATCGAGACTCCGGACAAAGGGCTGGAGGCTGCTTTACAAGACAAGATCGATAATCTGACAAAGCCGAAAGGCTCATTGGGAACACTTGAGGCGCTCGCCCTGCAAGTCGGATTGATCCAACAGACCTTATCGCCTGTCCTGCGCCATCCCGTGAACGTAATCTATGCCTCGGATCATGGCATCGCCGACGAGGGCGTAAGTAAATCGCCCAAGGAGGTAACCCGCCAAGTGATCCATAATTTCTTGAATGGGGGGGCGGGAGTTTGCTACCTTGCCCGCCAGCACGGTTTCGAGTTGAAGATCGTGGATGGCGGCGTGGATTTCGATTTCCCCGTTATCCCCCAACTCATCGACCGCAAGGTACGCAAGGAAGGAACCCGTAACTTCCTTCACGAGGCGGCCATGACCGTGGAGGAGATGGAGAAAGCCCTTCAATACGGTGCCGATATCGTGACGGATTGCTACAACGAAGGCTGTAACGTGATCAGTTTCGGAGAGATGGGTATCGGGAATACGGCGGCTTCCAGCATGTGGATGACTTGCCTCACGCAAATCCCATTGATCGACTGTGTGGGTGCCGGCAGCGGACTGGACCGCGAGGGCGTACGACATAAATATGACGTACTGAAAAGCTCGTTGGATAATTATAAGGGGGATGGAAGCGCCTTGGACGTAATGCGCTACTTCGGAGGATACGAGATGGTAATGGCCGTAGGAGGCATGTTGCGTGCCGCCGAGCTGAAGATGATCATCCTCGTGGATGGTTTTATCATGACGAATTGCGTACTGATGGCTTCCCGCTTATATCCGGAGATGCAATCGTATTGCGTATTCGGGCATTGCGGCGACGAGGCCGGGCATAAACGGATACTGGATTTCTTGGGGGCGAAAGCCTTGCTCGACCTCGGACTACGGCTGGGAGAAGGCTCCGGCTCGGTATGCGCTTACCCTATACTCGACTCCGCCGTTCGCATGATCAACGAGATGCATAGTTTCAAGCAAGCGGCAATCACTAAATACTTCTGATATGTTGCGGATACTCGCTGCGTTTATATTCTTTACACGGCTACCGTTCTGGCGGTTGGCGGAGGTTTCGGCGGCGTACTTCAAGAATATCGTGAGCCATTGGGCGTTGGTCGGCTGGCTGACAGCTGGTTTCTCGGTATTGGTCTTGTACGCCACCTCCTTGATTCTTCCTCCATCCGTGGCGGTCTTATGCGCCATGGTTACCCGATTGCTGATAACGGGCTGCTTGCATGAAGACGGGCTGGCCGATTTCTTCGACGGCTTTGGTGGCGGCACGAACCGGGAACGCATATTGGCGATCATGAAAGACTCGCATATCGGCAGCTACGGGGTGATCGGACTGATCTTCTACTTCGGGCTATTCTACCTACTAGTAAGTAGTCTACCGATCGAGTTGGCGGGATGTGCCATACTAGCGGGAGATCCTTTTAGCAAAGGTGTCTCTAGCATGATCATCAACCGCCTGCCCTACGCGAGGAAAGAGGAGGAAGCCAAGAACAAGACCGTATATAGCCGAATGACTTCTCAAGAATATGTATTTAGCATCATATGTACTTTGCTACCATTATTATGGCTTCCCCAACCAGATTACTTACTAGCGGGTGCATTTCCAGTTATCACTTGGTATTTCCTCACCTCTTTCATGAAGAGAAAGATACAAGGATATACGGGAGACTGCTGTGGAGCGACTTTTCTTCTTTGTGAGTTAAGTTTCTATATGGGTTTCGTGATCATCTATCAAACAATATAATTATGGAGATTTATTTAATCAGACATACCTCTGTCGATGTTCCCGCCGGTTACGCCTACGGACAGACCGATGTTCCATTGAAACCGACCTTCGAGGAAGAGGCGGAAGAGGTAAAAAAAGGCTTGAGCGATCATACGTTCGACAAGGTTTGGACAAGTCCCCTTACCCGCTGCGTGCGCTTAGCTAATTATTGCGGCTTTCCGGAGGCGGAGAGAGAAGACCGTATCAAGGAGGTGAATTTTGGGGAATGGGAAATGAAATCGTGGAATGAATTGTCTTCCGACCCTCGTTCCGAGGCTTGGTTCAAGGATTGGATAAACAACCCGACTCCAAATGGAGAATCGTTCCAAGACCAATATAACCGGGTCAGCGGCTTCCTCGACGACCTTCGTAAGACCGGATTGCAGAAGGTATGCTTGTTCGCTCACGGCGGCGTACTAACATGCGCCCGGGTCTATGCGGGCGAATATCCATTGCAAGACGCTTTTAAGAACGTACCTTCTTACGGGGCTATCATAAAATTAGTGCTGGATTAACCAATCCGGCACAATTCCGGGTCTGCGGATAAATCCGGTTGTTTTCATATTCCTAATAAAATATTTATCTTTGCCTCATGACATCAGATAACATACTACGAGATATCCTCCCCGATATCCTTATTGATAATTTTGACATAGT
>JAQVCX010000041.1 GCA_028689545.1 Parabacteroides sp. | reverse complement strand
ATTGCAGACGTTGTTTGTCTGTCAGTTGTATAACTTTGATTTTTGCGATAGTCGTAAGTGTTTATGTATATAACGCACAAACCTATACGAAAATTTTGATATAAACTAATTTTAAACATCTACTTATGATATTAGTTTTCGTACAAAATTAGAAATTTTATAGACACCACCAACGTTAGTGGCATTCTTTTTCTTTACTTACCGCAACTTGGGTACGGAACGATAATTTTAGTACTTTTGTCACCTGCTTCGGGGCCTAGAACTCCCGGACTGTATTTATCCGATTAATTGAATTGATAAAGGAATGGGAATTTCATCGCCACTTGTAGATTTGCAACATCAATATGATCTCCTGCAGAAAGAATATGAATATGAGAAGGAAACATACCGGCAGCAATCCGAGCGTACGGGTTTGCGAAAACGGGTGGCACAGGGCCTCTGTTGGTACCCGGTCGCTCCGGGACGTAGTTATTATAATTCCTTAAACCAATTGGTGATCGAGATAGAAAGGACAGAAGACCGGGAGATCGAGCATAATTTCGAGTACGGCCGCCCGGTTTGCTTCTTCACGGCAGATATCAGTGGCAAATTCAAGTATCTGGATTTCTCCGCCACGATCAGCTACGTGCAAGAGGACCGGATGGTGATCGTACTCCCCACTCCTTCCGCCTTGATGGATATACAAGGAAAAAGCAATGACCTCGGCATACAGCTCTACTTTGACGAGACCAGCTATAAAACGATGTTTTCCGCTCTCTCCGACGTGATGCGGGCAAAAAACAACCAGCTCTCCCATCTAAGGGACGTATTGCTGGGACAGGAAAAGCCGGGACAACGGGAACTATTCCCGATCCGCTTCCCTTGGCTGAACCGATCGCAGGAAGAAGCCGTAAATAAGGTATTGGGAGCGAAACAGGTATCTATCGTACACGGCCCTCCCGGAACCGGGAAAACGACCACCTTGGTGGAAGCCATTTACGAGACCCTCCACCGGGAGAATCAAGTGATCGTTTGCGCCCAAAGCAATACCGCCGTAGACTGTATCTCGGAAAAACTGGTAGATAGGGGCATTAACGTCCTGCGCATCGGGAACCCCACTCGTATCAATGACAAGATGCTATCGTTCACGTACGAACGCCGTTTCGAGTCGCATCCCGATTATCCCGAGTTATGGAGCATCCGGAAAGCGGTACGGGATATGCAATCCAATATGCGAAAGAAAAGCCGGGAGGAACGGGATACGATCCGAAACCGCCTCTCCCGTTTGAAATTCAGGGCTACCGAGCTGGAAGTAAAGATCGATACGGAGCTGTTCGACGAGGCTCGTGTAGTCGCTTGCACCTTGGTTGGCTCCGCGAACCGGGTCATGATGAACCGGCACTTCACGACCTTGTTTATCGACGAGGCCGCCCAAGCGTTGGAGGCGGCTTGCTGGATAGCGATCGGCAAGGCGGATCGGGTCATACTGGCGGGCGATCATCAACAATTGCCTCCTACCATCAAATGCATAGAAGCGGAGCGGGAAGGCTTAGGACGTACCTTGATGCAAAAGATAGCCCAGGCGAAACCGGAGACGGTCTCTCTCTTGAAGATCCAATATCGTATGCACGAGGATATCATGCGCTTCTCCTCCCAGTGGTTCTATCATAACGAACTCGAATCCGCCCCCGAGGTAAGCCAGCGGGGAATCTTGCGATGGGACACTCCCATCGTATGGTTCGATACGTCCGAGTGCGATTTCACGGAAAATACGAGAGAGGAGACCATGAGCCGCGTCAACAAGCAAGAGGCAGAATTGCTCGTGGAACAATTACGCTCCTATATACAGAAAATAGCCAAGGAGAGAGTGCTGGAGGAGAATGTCGACTTCGGGTTGATCTCCCCTTATAAGGCTCAGGTGCAATACATCCGTAAATTGATCAAACAAGACGCTTTCTTCAAGCCTTTACGCAGACTGATCACCGTACACACCGTAGACGGTTTTCAAGGGCAAGAACGCGATGTCATCTTGATCAGCTTGGTGAGGGCCAATGAGGATGGAAAGATCGGTTTCTTGAACGACCTGCGGCGCATGAACGTAGCGATCACCCGTGCCCGTATGAAACTGATGATCTTGGGAGACGCTTCCACCCTTACCCGGCACGTATTTTATAAAGAACTCTATAAGTATATCTCCCAAAGAGGTAAAATAATCACGATCAACACGAAACAAGCGTATGAACTATAAATTATTGGTGCTGGATCTAGACGGTACACTGACAAATAGTAAAAAAGAGATCACCCCATTTACAAAGGAGATCCTTCTGCGAGCGCAAGAAAAAGGATTGCATCTGGTCTTAGCTTCCGGCCGGCCTACCTACGGTATCGTGCCTTTAGCCGAGGAGCTGAGCATGAAGCGGTTCGGTGGCTTTATCCTCTCCTTCAACGGCGGTAAGGTGATCGACTTTATGACAGACAAGGTGCTTTTCGAACAGGCTTTGCCACCCGATATCGTACCTATTTTATACAACCGCTCCAAAGAAGCGGGACTGGCTATCCTTTCCTACAACGGTAAATATATCTTGAGCGAGCATCCAGAGAATAAATACGTACAATACGAATCTTTCTTAACCAAGATGAGGATCAAGGCTACCGACGATTTCCTGAGGGATTTGCACCAACCCGCCGATAAATGCTTGGTGGTAGGCGAACCGGAAATGTTGGTGCCGCTGGAAGAGAAGCTCCGCCAAGAATTAGGGAAACGTATCAACGTCTATCGTTCCGAGGCGTTCTATCTAGAGCTTGTTCCCAAAGGTATCGACAAGGCCGCCTCGCTATCCCGCTTACTAGAGCGAACCCGGATAAAGCAGGAGGAAGTGATCGCTATCGGCGATGGTTTCAACGACGTATCTATGATCCGTTTCGCCGGGCTGGGAGTAGCTATGGCCAACGCCCAGCCCCCAGTAAAAGCCAATGCCGACCGCGTCACCCAATACACGAACGATGAGGATGGAGTGGCCCGTTTCATTCAAGAACTACTTTGAAAAGCGAGAAACACGCACGTCTCTTTTCAGGCACATTTACACCAGTATAGGCACAAGCCTACACGTATATCGGCGTAGGCCTATACGTATATCACCGTAGGGCTACACCGATATAGGCGCGGGCCTGCGCCGATATACGTAAATTCCTTTCCTGGAAAAAGGTCTTCCAACTATCAACTATTTTCCGTATATTTGTATTCTAAACCAGAAAATAAAACGTCATGAAGTACAAATTATTAGTCTTAGACGTAGATGGGACGTTGCTTAACGACAAGAAAGAGATAACTCCCCGGACCCATGCCGCCCTGTTAAAGGCTCAGCAGATGGGAGTTCATGTTGTATTGGCATCCGGCCGACCTACCAACGGGGTTCAACCCTTGGCGGAGGCCCTTGAATTGAATCATTACGGTGGTTTCATATTATCTTATAACGGCGGTCAGATCATCAATGCCCAGACCGGAGAATTGATGTTCGAGAAACGAATCGATCCGGCGATGATCCCTTATTTAAACCGGAAGGCGAAGGAAAATGGTTTCGCTATCTTCACGTATCACAAGGACTATATCCTGACCGATAGTCCGGAAAACAAACATGTACAAGAAGAGGCCGAGCTCAATAAGATGCGCATCATCGGCGTGGAGAATTTCCCGGAAGCGGTGGATTTCGCTCCCTGTAAGTGTATCCTTACCAGCGATGACGAGAACAATCTGGTGGGCTTGGAAAATCATTGGAAGAAACGTTTGGACGGTGTATTGGAAGCTTTCCGCTCCGAAGACTATTTCTTGGAGGTAGCCCCCCATTTCATCAATAAGGGAAACACGCTGGCGGTATTGATGGAAATGCTGAAGATCAAGACCGAAGAGGTGGTAGCTATCGGTGATGGCGTGGCGGACGTATCCATGCTTCAATTGGCCGGTACCGGCGTAGCGATGGGTAACGCGCGCGACTCCGTTAAGGCTTGTGCCGATTTCACGACCTTGCCCAATCATATGGAAGGAGTGGCGACGGCGATCGAGAAAGTGATCCTTGCCACGATCAAACCCGCGGAGATCCCGCTGGATCAACTAAACGCACGGGCCGAGCATGCCTTGATGGGTAATCTGGGCATTCAATATACGTACGCGTCCGAAGATCGTGTGGAAGCGACCATGCCCGTAGACGAACGGACCCGCCAGCCTTTCGGCATCTTGCACGGAGGCGCTACGCTGGCTTTGGCGGAGACTGTGGCCGGGCTAGGTTCTATGATTCTGGCGAAACCGGACGAGATGGTAGTCGGTATGCAAGTGAGTGGCAGCCATATGTCGTCCGCCCACGAGGGAGACACGGTGCGTGCCGTCGGGACGATTATCCACAAAGGCCGTTCATCCCATGTATGGAACGTAGACATATTCACCTCTACCGACAAACTGGTTTCCTCGGTACGGGTAATCAATAGCATACTAAAGAAGAAATAATATTGATTTATGATTTGCGAAGATGATACTGTCTCTTTTAGTAAATCATAAATCATAAATCATAAATCTAAATGATAGACACGTTGATCAAGCAAGGCCGGAGTTTCGCTATTTGGCGCATTCCCGGTGAAGAAAAGCTTCACTTCAGGATGCAAAGCGCCGGCTCTCCTTGCTTATTATACGACATAAAAGACTTAAATGGACGGAGCGGTTTTGTAATCGCTCCGTTTCAGGTGACAGCGGAACGACCTATCGTTTTAATCCAGCCGGATGTTTTTGAACTTCGTTCAATGAATAATGAGGAATTAATAATGAAGAATGAAGGGGCACAGGACGATCATTATTCATCGTTCACTATTGATTCTTCATTAAGCGAAGCTTCCGAGTCCGAGGATAAGGAACGATACGCTTACCGTTTTTCCCTGTTTACCAACCCTTTGTTGAAAGGAAGCCAAGATAAGTTGGTCTTGTCCCGTAGCAAAACGATCCGGAAAGATCCCTCTTTCTCACCTGGCAAGGC
Organism: Parabacteroides sp.; assembly: GCA_028689545.1. GTDB lineage: Bacteria > Bacteroidota > Bacteroidia > Bacteroidales > Tannerellaceae > Parabacteroides. The sequence goes on along the minus strand of JAQVCX010000041.1, from coordinate 22,743 downwards.
ATTCTTCGCCGCGGTAGAACGATATACGCGCTCTTACGTCTACCTTTGCCATACCCCGGAAACCGGGACTTGGATGGGTGGGACACCGGAAATCTTGTTATCCGGCGAGAAAGGCGACTGGCAAACGGTAGCCTTGGCCGGAACCCAATCCTTACGAGACGGGAAATTACCGAAAAGCTGGGACCATAAGAATTGGAGAGAGCAGCAATTGGTCGCCTCCTATATACGCCGCCAGCTATCCACCTTGGGCATTACCCCCGAGGAAAAGGGACCTTATTCGGCCCGAGCCGGAGAGGTCGCCCACTTGAAAAGCGATTTCTTCTTCTCCTTGCCGGATTCCGAGAAGCTGGGTGATGTGCTCCAACTTCTACACCCTACTCCCGCCGTTTGCGGTCTTCCCAAAGAGGAGGCTTATCATTTCATCATCGAGAACGAGGGATACGACCGTAGGTATTACTCCGGTTTCATCGGCTGGCTGGATCCCAAAGGCAAAACCGATCTGTACGTAAACCTCCGTTGCATGAATATCCTCCCGCAAACCTTTACGCTGTATGCCGGCGGCGGTCTGCTGGCGGCCTCACAGCTTGAGGATGAGTGGCAGGAGACAGAGGATAAATTAGATACGATGCGACGGTTACTTCATGATATTTAGACAAAAAAGATCTATCTTTGTAATACATTCATGAACAAAAGAATACTCATATATGACATCAATAGAACTAAATGCCTATCGTGCAGAGATCATTCGTCAATTATTCGACACGGATAGTTTTGAGGTATTGGACAAGATAAAGCAGACATTGGACAAAGCCAAAAAGTATTCATCATCTTATCGGAGTAAGGTTTTGGAAGCTAAAGAAGATTTATCCTCGTATACGATGGAGGAGATCAACGCATGGATTGATAAAGCGGAAGATGAATACAACGCAGGGCTAGGATGTACGAACGATGAGATTAATGAGCAAGAACTAAAAGAAATGCCATGGCTTACCAAGTAAAATGGATGCCTAACGCTCAGTCCCAACGTAAAGAAATACTTCATTACGGACTACAAGCCTTTGGCTTAAATGCCGCACGAAAGATGAGGGAGTCGATAGTCCATATAGCTGACTTGCTTGAGAGAAATCCTTATATGGGGATGCAAGAGCCTTTACTCAATCGTTATGCCTATACTTATCGTTCTTTTGTATTTCACACAAACTATAAGCTAGTGTATCGAGTAGATGAGGCTACTTACACGATCATCGTTGTCGCTATTTGGGATACCCGTCGTGAACCGAAGTCATTAGCTAATGATATAGATATTTAAACATTATAGTATAATATATATGTATAGCGATAAAAAGAACATCCTTCAATTGGTAGCCTTGCTGATAGAGCACGGCGTAAGTAATATCGTGCTATGTCCGGGAAGCCGGAACTCTCCGATTGTTCATACATTGGCGAACCATTCGTTCTTCAATTGCCATTCCGTGACGGATGAGCGAAGCGCGGGATTCTTTGCCGTAGGGCTAGCGCTACACGGAGGTAAGCCGGCGGCTATTTGCTGTACCTCGGGCACGGCCTTGCTGAATATACATCCAGCGGTAGCGGAGGCTTTCTATCAGAAAGTTCCGCTTGTCGTGATATCCGCCGACCGTCCCGCAGCGTGGATCGGACAAATGGACGGACAGACCTTGCCGCAACCCGGGGTGTTCGGCTCGCTGGTGAAGAAATCGGTGCAGCTGCCGGAAATACATACGGATCAAGATGAATGGTATTGCAACCGCTTGATCAACGAGGCTCTCTTGGAACTGAACCATCACGGCAAAGGGCCGGTTCATATCAACGTTCCGATCTCCGAGCCTTTATTCCAGTTCACGACACCCGAATTGCCGAAGGTACGGGTAATCACCCGTTATCAGGGCTTGAACGTGTACGACCGGAAATACGACGATCTGATCGAGCGCTTGAACAAATACAGCAAGCGGATGATGATAGCGGGGCAAATGAGCCTGATCTACCTCTTCGAGAAGAAAATAGGTAAGTTACTATACAAACATTTCACTTGGCTCTCCGAGCACATCGGCAACCGTATCGTGCCGGGATTGCCGATCAAGAATTTCGACGCTATCCTATACGCTACCCCGGAAGAGGAGAAAGAGAAGCTGGTTCCCGAGCTCGTGATCACCTACGGCGGTCATATTGTCTCCAAGCGGCTGAAAGAGTTCTTGCGGAAGCACCCGCCCAAGGAACATTGGCATGTCTCATTGGATGGGGAGGTAGCGGATTTATTCGGTAGCCTGACCACGGTGATCGAGATGGACCCTTTCGAGTTTCTGGAGAAAATCGCTTATATGCTGGAGAATAGGACGGTCGAATATCCGAAGGCTTGGGAATACAAATCCCGGAACCTGCCGGAACCGGAGTTCGCCTACTCCGAGATGGCGGCGATCGGCGGTTTGATACGCTCGCTTCCGGCTGAATCGGCTTTACATCTGGGAAATAGCTCCACCGTACGCTACGCGCAATTATATACCGTACCCGAGACGATTGAGGTTTGTTGTAACCGGGGTACGAGCGGGATCGAAGGCTCCTTGTCTACGGCCATCGGATACGCTTCGGCCTCGCAGAAGCTGAACTTTATCGTCATAGGCGATCTTAGTTTCTTCTATGATATGAACGCGTTGTGGAACGGTAACTTGCACAACAACCTTCGTATCCTGCTCTTGAACAACGGAGGGGGCGAGATCTTCCAAGCCTTGCCGGGATTCGAGATGAGCGAGCGTACGCACCGTTACGTCACCGCCTCCCACCAGACCTCTGCGGAGGGATGGGCCACGGAAAGGGGATTCTCCTACTCCGCCGTCCATAATGCCGAGGAGTTGGCAGCGGCGATGAGCGCCTTTACCCAAACGGAGCAACCGAGCGAACAACCCCTATTCATGGAGGTTTTCACGGACAAAGCGGAAGACGTTCGATTGCTCAAGGAATATTATCATCAACTAAAAAATTCATCCCAAGCACAAAACATATAATATATGGAAACGAAAAGAGAATGGACACCCATCAAGGAATACGAGGAAATCTTATTTGACTTCTACAACGGCATCGCCCGCATCACGATCAACCGGGAACGGTATCGCAACGCTTTTACCCCGACTACGACCATGGAGATGAGCGACGCCTTTTACATCTGCCGGGAACGCCCGGATATTAACGTAGTCGTTCTGACAGGAGCCGGAGATACGGCGTTTTGCGCGGGAGGCGACATGAACGTGAAAGGACGTGGCGGCTACGTGGGCAAAGACGGCGTGCCTCGCCTGAACGTACTGGACGTACAAAAGCAGATCCGCTCCCTTCCGAAACCTGTCATAGCGGCCGTGAACGGTTTCGCTATCGGCGGCGGACACGTATTGCACGTGGTTTGCGACCTTACGATCGCTTCCGAGAACGCTGTCTTCGGACAGACAGGCCCTCGTGTGGGTAGCTTCGACGCCGGGTTCGGCTCTTCTTACCTCGCCCGTGTGGTCGGACAGAAAAAGGCTCGCGAGATCTGGTTCCTATGCCGTAAGTACAATGCGCGGGAGGCTCTGGATATGGGGCTGGTAAATAAGGTAGTCCCCTTGGACGAGCTAGAGGACGAGTACGTTCAATGGGCCGAGGAGATGATGTTGCTCAGTCCGTTGGCCTTGCGCATGATCAAGGCGGGCTTGAACGCCGAGCTGGACGGACAGGCCGGTATACAAGAGCTGGCCGGAGACGCTACCATGCTTTACTATATGACGGACGAGGCGCAGGAAGGCGGCAAGGCATTCTTGGAGAAACGCCGTCCCCGCTTCGAGGATTACCCGAAGTTCCCGTAAGGAGTGGACAGTTGACAATTGACAGTTATGAGAGGATATTATAAGATAGAGGTGGTTCCCCGGTGCTTGGCTTTCAAGCGGCCGGCGGGAACGTCACGGGGGGTTTACACGACTAGGAAATTGTGGGAGGTGCGAGTCCGCAAGGAGGACGATCCTTCGGTTGTTGGCATCGGGGAGTGCGCTCCCCTGCCGGATCTCAGTTGCGACTACGGGGTGGATTACGAGGCTACGCTGGCCAAGGCTTGCCTCGATCTGGAACGGAAGGGACGCATTGACACCGAGTCCTTGCGCCATTACCCCTCCATCCTTTTCGGGCTGGAGACGGCCATGCGCCATTACGAGCAGGGCGGCTGGCGGCATTACGACACGCCCTTCTCAAGGGGGCAGGCGGGTATCCCCATCAACGGACTGATCTGGATGGGCGATTACAGGTACATGCTGGAACAGGTAGAGGAAAAGATGAAGGAGGGCTTCCGCTGCGTCAAACTGAAGATCGGCGCTATCGATTTCGACCGGGAACTCTCTTTATTGAAACACATCCGTGCGCATTTCTCCGCCAAGGAGATAGAGCTTCGGGTAGATGCCAACGGCGCTTTCGCTCCCTCGGAGGCGATGGATAAACTGAAGCGGCTGGCCGAGATGGACTTGCATTCCATCGAGCAGCCTATCCGTGCCGGGCAGTGGGACGAGATGGCACGCCTCGCGGCGGAGTCACCCCTTCCCATCGCTCTCGACGAGGAACTGATCGGTTGTAACGCCCCGGATGAGAAACGGCGGTTGCTGGAAACCATCCGTCCCCCCTACATTATATTAAAGCCTTCCCTCCACGGAGGTATCGCCGGATGCACGGAATGGATTCGCTTGGCGGAAGCTGTCTTAGGGAGCACCCCCGAGCGGCCCAAATGGTGGGTCACCTCCGCGCTGGAATCGCAAATCGGACTGAACGCTATCGCCCAATGGTGCGCCACGCTAGGCAACCCCCTACCGCAAGGCCTGGGAACCGGCGAGATCTTCAAGGACGATAATCATCGGTTGATCCAACGGAAAGGAGACACCATCTGGTTCACCAACGACTTTTGACCTATGCCGATAGAAGAAGATTTACAGGCGTTCTTAGCGGAATGGCACGATCCGTCCCCTTTTCTGGAAGTCCAGACCTCCGGCTCCACCGGTACGCCCAAGCGGATGCGGGTGCACAAGGACCGGATGCTGAACAGCGCCCGGCTTACCTGCGATCAGCTGGGGCTTAGGAAGGGCGACAAGGCCTTGTTATGTATGCCCCTGCGCTATATAGCCGGAAAGATGATGGTAGTCCGCTCCCTCTACGCCGGGCTGGATCTGGAGGCGCGTGAGCCCTCCGGACACCCGTTGGCGGACTGGGGGGATACGCCCCTGCGCTTTGCCGCCATGATCCCCTTGCAGGTCTACAATACATTGCGAGTACCCGAGGAACGTAAGTGGCTGGAGCAAACGGATATCCTGATCATCGGCGGCGGAGCGATCGACGCGGCCTTGGAGCGGGAGATACGGCAGCTGCCGAACACGGTTTATTCCACCTACGGGATGACGGAGACGCTGTCTCACATCGCCCTGCGCCGGCTGAACGGGCCGGAAGCCTCGCCCTATTACCATCCCTTCCCCTCGGTGACGTTATCCTTGTCCGCGGACAATACCCTGGTGATAGACGCGCCCTTGGTTTGCGAGGAGCGGCTGGTGACGAACGATGTCGCCCGCCTGCTGCCGGACGGGAGCTTCGCCATTCTCGGAAGGAAAGACAATATCATCAATAGCGGAGGTATCAAGATCCAGATCGAGGAGGTGGAAGAGCGGCTACGGCCCTACCTCGACCGCCCCTATGCCATCACGGCCATGCCCGACCCTCGGCTGGGGGAGGCGGTCGTACTATTGCTTGCCTCAAAGCTACGAGGTACGATACCTCAAACCTATGAGGCACGTCACCTCAAACCTATGAGGTACGACACCTCAAACCTACGAGGTGAGGTGCCAGCAGAGGCTCTTGCCAGCCTGCCCAAGTACCTTCGCCCAAGGCACATCATAGAGGTAAGCGAGATCCCTCAGACCGGAAGCGGCAAGATCGACCGCGCCGCCTGCCGGAAACTAGCGAGAGAGTTGACAGTTGATAGTTGACAGTTGACAAGTGACAGTTGACAGTTAAATCATAATTCATAAATCATAAATCATAAATCAATGAAAAGAATCCTAACACTCACCGCCGTCTCCCTATTGGCCTTATCGCCTATGCACGGGCAAGAGGCCTACGCAGGATACGACTGCGTCACCTTGCTGGACAGCACCGCCGTCACGGTACAGCCTACCGGATCGGGGGCTTTCGCCGTATGCAAGGCCTTTAAGGTACAGACTCCCAAGGGAGCCGTCGCCAACCGTATCATCAAATACGATTACGACCCGCTGACGGCGCATGCCGAGTTTCGCTACGCCACGATCTACCGCGCTAACGGCGACGTGATCAATCTCGACGTGACCCAGGCTCGCGACTACGCCGCCCCCGCGCGTGCCATCTACTGGGGTGCCCGGCAGATCATGCTGGAAGTGGGCCGCCTGCAACCGGGAGATGTCGTGAAGTACGAGATCGCCAAGAAAGGTTTCACCTACGCCTTGCTGACGGCGGGCGGCGACGACGAGCGTTTCGTCCCCCCTATGCGAGGGCAGTTTTACGATATCGTCCCCTTCTGGGCTACCGAGCCTACCGTGCGCAAGGTCTACCAAGTATCCATGCCGATGGAGAAAGAGCTGCAATTCCAGTTCTACCAAGGCGAATGTACCTCTTCCATGCGGTACGAGGACGGGCGGAAAGTATACACCTTCGCCTCCGACGATATCCTTCCTTTCGCCAAGGAGCCGAACGGGGTAGACCCCTTCGACAGCGCCCCGAAGCTCATGATGTCCAGCACGCCCCGCTGGGAAGATAAATCCCTTTGGTTCAACAAGGTTAACGAGGATTACGGAAGCTTTACCGCGATCCCGGAAGCCCAAAGGAAGGTAGACGAGCTGATCAAAGGCAAGAAGACGGAGATGGAGAAGATAGCCGTGCTGACCCACTGGGTGGCCGATAACATCCGTTATTCCGGGATCTCGATGGGCAAGGGCGAGGGCTTCACGCTCCACAACCTGAAGATGAATTATACCGATCGTTGCGGTGTCTGCAAGGATATCGCCGGTACGTTGATCGCCTTCCTGCGCATGGCCGGATTCGAGGCTTACCCGGCGATGACGATGGCGGGAAGCCGGGTGGAGAGCATCCCGGCGGATCATTTCAACCATTGCGTGGCGGTAGTGAAGCTGGCGAGCGGCACGTATATGCCTCTCGACCCCACTTGGGTCCCTTTCTGCCGGGAGTTGTGGAGTAGCGCCGAGCAACAGCAGAACTACCTCCCGGGCGTGCCCGAAGGCTCCGACCTCTGCCTGACCCCTGTCTCCGCCCCGGAGAACCACTACGTCCGCATCCACGCCGACAACCGCCTAGACGAGAAAGGCACGCTGCGTGGACAATTCACGATCAACGCCGAGGGACAGTCCGATAGCAATATCCGCCGCGTCTTCACCACCGGATGGCAATCCGACTGGCAAAGCACGCTGGAGAAGCAACTGCTGGCCGTATCCCCCAACGCCAAGCTGCTTCGTGTAGATTATGGCAAGGACCCGAAGAACTATCAAGCCGCCCCGATCAAGATCACGTTCTCTTACGAGATCCCCGATTACGCGATCATCGCCGGAGACCAGATGCTCGTCAAGCCGCTCGTCATGAACAACCTCTACAATCAAGTGAAGAGCTTCCTGCGTATCGATACGAAGCCGGAGACCCGCACGTATGGATTCAAGGACGCTTGCTCTCGTTTGGTAGAGCAAGAGGAGACCATCCGCCTCCCCAAAGGCTATACCCTCTTGAACGCCCCGAAGAATGACGCCCAGCGAAGCGACGTGGCCGATTTCGAAGGCTCCCTGTCACAGGAGGGCGACCAAAACATCGTCTTGCGCCAGAAGCTAGCGTTGAAGAAGCGTGTCTATGAAGCGGCCGACTGGGAAGGCTTCCGTTCCGCCGTGAACGCCTATAAGAGTTATGGAGACTATTTGATTATCAAGAAATAAAAACATAGAATACAATGATTAAGATAACCTATAAACTGATTCTTCTCCTAGGCCTGTTAGCGATGACGGCCACCTCGTTCGCCGCGTCGGAGGCCGAGTACGGGAAGGTATCTAAAGCTTGGACCTTGCATGCCGACGGTAGCCAAGAATATCGATCCTCCATGGAGTTGACGCTCTTCACGCACACAGCGATGAATAGCACGTATGGCGAGAGTTTTATCGTCTACAATCCCGATTTCCAAACACTGAAGATCCACTCCTCCTACACGAGGCAGAAAGACGGTACGATCGTAAAGACACCCGATAACGCCTTCGTAGAGGTCTTGCCCCGTTTCGCCGCTGACGCTCCGGCCTACAACCAACTCAAGGAAATGGTGGTGGTACATACCGGCTTGGAACTGGGGGCCACGATTTACTTAGATTACTCCATTATCACGAAACCGGGCTACTACCCGGCTCTGGATATCTGCGAGATGCCGCAAGAGACCTCTCCCGTGAAGGAATGCCAACTCTCCATCATCGTTCCGGACGGGAAGCCCTTGGCCTGCCGCCTGTATGGTAATCCGGCGAAAGCCGTGGAGAAGAGCCATGACGGGATGAAGGAGGTACGCTGGACACTACGGAACCTCCCCGCTTCCTCCCGTGAGGCTTTCCAACCCAAGAACCGGGAGTCTTCTCCCCGTTTGGTGGCCTCTACCTATCCTTCAGGTAAAGCGGCCTTAGCCACACTGGATAAGCGCCTTAAGGAATCACGAAGCTACGAGAGCAAGACCTTCGCCCAATTCCTCACCGAGAAAAGCGGTAGCGAGCAAGCAAAGGTGGACACCATCCGTGACCATGTACTTGCCAACCTCAGCACCTGCCCCATCCCCATGGCGATGACCGGCTATACCGCCCGGGATATTGATGCCGTTCTCCGCAGTGCCTACGGTACGCCGCTGGAGATCGCACGGCTCTTGAACGTGATGTTGGACGCCGCCGGAATCCCGTCGGAAATCCTCGCCGTCTACCCCGGTACTCTTGATACGGACGCTTGCGGACTGGCTGCCATCCAGACACTGGCCGTAAAAGCGACTGTCGACGGGAAAGACCAATACCTATCCGCCTCCCCGCTGACAAACCGTGGCGGGCTGGATAAGGTAGTCTCCCTCTCCGGTACTCCTATCCAGATAGAGGCCACGCCGCTTCAGATCAAGGAGAGTAAATCCGTATCGATCTCCGCCGACCAAGTGAAAGAGGGTTTCGCTATCTGCGTATTGCCCGCCATCTCCTCCGGCGTGGATCGTTGGGGTATGACCGCTTTGAACAGCAAGCGTTCCGATATATTCGAGATCCCATCATTAGTAAAGGAGGAAGTCGTATACACGGTTACTCCCGCCGAGGGCATGAAGTTGCAGACCTCCACGAAAGAGCAAGTGATAAGCAAGCCTTTCGGCAAAGTAACCCGCACAATCACGCCGAAAGGAAATACGATCGAGGTGGTACGTACCATCGAGCTGAACAAGCAACAGTTCACTCCCGCCGAATATAGCGACGTGCGTAGCTTGATCCATGAATGGACAAATCCGGACAACCGGGTATTGCTCTTCTCCCTATAAGATTTAAACATGGAGGACACGGAATACACGGCTCTTCACGGAAATAAGGAAATATCATTCTATCCGTGGAAATCCGTGTATTCCGTGTGCTCCGTATTTAAATATTCCCTACCTTTACGAACGTTAACATTAAAGCCTATCGCATATGAAAGCACTAAAGTATTTACTCGCCACCCTGCTCCTTTTTGGCGTTTGTAGCCTAACGCATAGCCAGAAGCTATCCCTAGGGATCTTCCCCGAGCCCCAAGAGGTGACCATCTCCAGCCAGACGTACACACCAACTCACGGATATACACTAAAAGGAATCAGCAATCCAGACGCGGACGCGATCAAACTACTCAAAGAAGCGCTACCTTTCGCCAAATCCGGCAAATCCCTTCCTTTAGAGATCAAGAAACTAAAAGACAAGGCCCCGGAGATGCAACGCTCGGGTGCCTACACACTAGCAATCACTAAAAAAGGTATCACGATCGGGATCGTAGACGATAATTCCTTGTTCTACGCCGCCCAAACCCTCAAGCAATTAGCCAAATATGACGAAGGTAAAAAGATACTGCCTCTCTGCTCTATCAAGGACTATCCGGACGTATTATTCCGGGGTACCGTGGAAGGTTTCTACGGACAGCCTTGGAGCCACGCCGACCGCATCGAGCAAATCCACTTTTACGGAAGGATCAAGCTGAACACCTATATCTATGGCCCGAAAGACGACCCTTATCACAGCTCCCCCAACTGGCGCAAACCTTATCCCGCCGAAGAAGCCGAGCATATCAAGGAACTAGCGGAAGAGGCCGCCCATAACAAAGTGAACTTCGTTTGGGCCATCCACCCGGGACAAGACATTCAATGGAACCAGACGGACAGCATGAACATCCTTTCTAAATTCGAGAAGATGTACGATTTAGGCGTGCGCTCTTTCGCCGTTTTCTTCGATGATATATCCGGAGAGGGAGCCCGCCCGGAAAAGCAAGCCGGCTTATTGAACTATATCCATAAGGAGTTTATCAGCAAGAAAAAGGACATGCAACCCCTGATCATGTGCCCTACCGAATACAACCGTTCCTGGGCTAAGACCGACTATCTGGATATCCTCGGTACCCAACTCGACCCCGCCATCCAAATCATGTGGACCGGAGACCGTGTCGTAGCCGATATCACGAAAGAAGGTGTCGAGTGGGTAAACAACCGTATCCGCCGTCCCGCCTATATCTGGTGGAACTTTCCCGTAAGCGACTATTGCCAAGATCATTTGTTGATGGGACCCGCCTACGGTCTGGATACGCGAGCCGCCGGCACCATGACCGGATTCGTATCCAACCCCATGGAATACGCCGAGGCTTCCAAGGTCGCTATATTCGGCGTGGGAATGTACACGTGGAATATCGGGAATTACGATCCTGCACAGGCATGGAAAGACGCTTCCGACTTTATTATGCCAGAGGCCTCCATGGCCTTCCGCACCTTCTGCGAGCATAACAGCGATCCGGGTCCGAACGGACATCAATACCGCCGGGAAGAGTCCGCCAACTATGTGGCCCCTATCCAGACCTTCCTCTCCGGATATAAAAAGAATACGTTCCCGGAGCAAAGCGCGAATCTTCTGGGAACCTTATTCGCTCAAATCACGGCTTCCCCGAGCATGATCTACAGCCAGAGCCCCAATAAACGCCTGATCGAGCAAATCAACCCCTGGCTGATCCAATTCGAGTTCTTAGGAAAAGCCGGTACAAGCGCCTTGCATATGGCGCACGCTTGGTACGAGAAAGACCGGTCTTATACATGGCAGCGCTATCTGGAAACATCCGCCTTGCTGGACAGTATGAAACTGATAAACCGCACGCTAAACCAGAAGGCACGGCCTAAAGGCGTGAAAGTAGGATCGAAAGTCTTACACCCTTTCATCATAGACTTATATCGCCAGACAGGTCGTAACCTGCTATCTACGGACGGCATCGCCCCGGACGAGGTGAAGGTTAGCATCCCTTCCATCTTCACGAATATAGATCAATTGAAGAGCCAGCCTTGTGCCGAGGGCGACAATACGGTCGGTTACGTTCCCTTATTCGAGGTAGTCAAGGTACAGCCTAATCAATATCTGGGTATCGGCTGGGAAATCCAGAAAGAAGCGGAATCCTTCTGTTTCAATCTTCCGAAGAGCAACCAGCCCGGACGCGTATTCGAGTGGTCCGCCGACGGGAAGAGCTGGAGCCTAATCCCCCATGTCTCCACGGAAAACGCTAAGGATACGATCCGCGCCATCGATCCGAAAGCCCGCTACATCCGCATGCGAAACAACTCGGATCAGCAAATGGAACTATACGTGCTGGGATTCACGGCGACAACCAAACAAGACTCGCAGATCAATGAGGCTCTTATGATGTACGACATGAACCTAGATACGTATAAGAACTTGAATCCAGGAGAAATAATTCACATAAAATGCGATGATATCAACACCGTATCTTTCTTCCTCTCCGGGAGCAACGAGAATCTGGTATCCATCACCGGCCTGTCGCAAGATGGCGAGAGAAACATCGTCTATCAAGGGAACGTTGGCTACATCAAATTAAATAAAACCATGTTCGATGATTTCTCTTCTTTAGAAATCACCACAATAGGAAAAGAACCTATACATATCCACCAGATCGTTAGGGAATAATAAATAAAAAGTATACCTTTAGGATGCAAAAGAGAAACGTAAAAACAATGCGAAAAGAAGAAAGATATAAAGGCGTATTAAACTGGTTTAAGGAAAACGTACCGGTAGCTGAGACTGAACTACATTATGACGATCCCTATCAACTATTGATAGCGGTAATCCTATCCGCGCAATGCACGGATAAGCGAGTGAACATGATCACTCCTGCCCTGTTCGAGGCTTTCCCTACCCCCGAGGTAATGGCGGCTAGTACCCCGGAAGTCGTCTTTGAATACATACGAAGCGTATCTTACCCGAACAACAAGGCAAAACATCTGGTAGGTATGGCGAAAATGCTGATAGAGGACTTCAAAGGCGTGGTTCCCTCCGATATTGACGAGCTACAGAAACTGCCGGGCGTAGGAAGAAAAACAGCGAACGTAATCGCGTCCGTAGTATATGATAAGCCGGCCATGGCGGTGGATACGCACGTATTCCGTGTCTCCAACCGGATCGGACTGACCAATAATAGCAAGACTCCCTTGGAGACGGAAAAGGAGTTGGTGAAGAACATTCCGGAAGAGCTGATCCCCATCGCCCATCATTGGTTGATATTGCATGGCAGATATGTTTGCCTCGCCCGGAAACCGAAATGTGAGGAATGCGGATTAAAGCCTTGGTGTAAATACTTCCTAAAGCAAACATGAGGATCGGCAAGAAGGACATAACGGCATTTATTGTCTTGTTTCTGGCTACGATCGTATGCGTGAGGTACTTTTACAAGAATATGAGCGACGAGCAATTTGTCGCCACGGTAGATCCTTATAGCTTGGTCGTCCCAACTCCCACGGCGATTTTTGCCATCAATCGTCCTCCTGTATTCGCGAAGATGATACTACCCATGAAGAATATACGCAAGGCGTTCTCGGATCATACGCCCGCTATCTTCCCTTCTTTAATACGGCAAAACCCGGGTTTATCGTCTTTCTTGATCGCTTATTATCCACAAGGGGATGTCTTGTACGCCCCTATGGATAGTCATACGGCAGAACGTATTTTCATGCAATTGGATGCTTCTTTCTCTTTTCCGGCCCAGCAACGAGAGGAAACCTCCGTTCCTGTTAGATATTATCCGGATGTTGATAAGCGTTTTCTAGGTTGCTACTACCACGAGGGTATATTCATCGCCTCCTACAACCGAAGATTACTGGTAGAGACAGTGGAAAGGCAACAGACACACCCCGCGCATATCATTCCGGAACTAACAGATCCTATTCATAAAAAAGGCAAGAGTGCCGCAATGAATCTCTTCATCCAAAGTACACCTCTAGATTTACACGTTCAAATGAATGACTCGACGGAGTGGAGAATGAAGAATCAATGGTTGGCAATGGATTTATTCTATAACGAAGGAAGCCTTTGCTGCTTCAATGAGCAACCCTATGAGGAAGCCTTGGAGAACTTCTACTCCAATTTATGCGATACGATAACCTTCCGGATCAATCGGCTATTCCCGCAAATAAAAACCACGGCACAAGTCAGTCATGACGAGGCCGTGGCCTATTTTACGATTTGTGGGAATTAAGCATATCTTTTATATTGCTTGTCCGTATCATTACTTGTCCGCCTATATACACTCTGATCTTTTCACGGAGGTGAAGAGATCGTATCACGGAGGTGAAAAGATCTCTTCACAGAGGTGAAAAGATTAGAGTGTACGGTGCCTGGCGATACTATCCACTGTTCTTATCCCTATAGAGTGGATATGATTACGCTACAGGAAGCGTTCCGCCAATCAAGATTACAACCAACAAGGCCAAGATAGCGTACAACTCAGGGAATACGGCCATCACCATCGTAGCGCCGAATACGTTATGTCCGGCACCTATACCAGCTATACCATTCGCACAAACCTGAGCCTGACGGATCGAAGAGTAAAAACCAGCGAAACCTAACACTAAACCAGCGCCGAAAATAGCAGTAGCGGCCAACATGGAAATATCAGCGACCAAGAACTTCTGCATCATAAAATAACCCACGAATCCATACAAACCCTGTGAAGAAGGCAACGCACTTAAAGCGATATACGTACCCAGAGCATCCGGATTTTTCTTCATCGCACCTACTACCGCATTACCTGCGATCGTAACACCATAACTACTGCCGATAAAAGTTAAACCTGTCATCAACGCAATACCTACATAAGCTAATAAAATTGGTTCCATAATAAAATGTGTTTTTAAATTATTCTTTTATTGTTTTATTTTCTCGTTTAATTGTTATGCTTTTCTGAATGGCTCATAGGCCTTACCTCCACCTTCGAACTCCGCGTTCTTATAATATTCCACGAAGATCAAACGAAGCGGGTGTACCAAGGAGCTGATCGTACAAAGAGCGATATTGATAAAGTGACCCGCTAATAAGATCAGTAACATACAGATCGCACGTGCCACGATATTCATTCCGTCTGTCATCGTAACCGCCAACGTGTTAAATACGCCACCCAAAATGGAGCCGGTCAGACCGATAGCGAACAAACGAATGTATGATAACGTATCGCCCAACAAGCCGGAAGCCATATTGTACGTGTTCCAAAGCCCGGTACCAAAGTTCAAGAATACGTTCTTGCCCGGTGTATTGTACAGATAAGCGACAACCAGACCCAGGATGGCTATTCCGTAACATACCGTAACGACCGCGTTCGGCAGGTGAACGTCCAGCATCGGAAGCCCGAACACCAACGCCAAGGATACGATCACGAACACCCAAGCGAACGGGGCGATACTATACTTCGTACCTCTTTGTATCTTGGTCTTATAAGCCGCTATACATTTGCCTAATATAATCTGTACCAAACCAATGACAATAGAGAATGTCATCAAGTTATCGCTATTCACAAAGTAGCTCTTGATATTCGACAAAGCCGGGATATCCGCCAAGGCCACTCCGAAGAAAGATCCGGTACAAGTTCCCACCAATAAGGCGGCGAAACCTAAATACTGGAACAAGCTCAAATAAGGCTTGAAATCCGGGTTCACCTTCTTCTTCAAGATCGTACAAATGATCATGACCAACAAGCCGTATCCGCCGTCGCCAAAACAAAGCCCGAAGAACAGCATAAAGAACGGGGCGAACAACGGGGTCGGATCAAGTTCACCGTAATTAGGCAAGGAGAACATCTTCGTGATAGGCTCATACAATTTACTGAATTTATTATTCCGTAACTTGATAGGCACCTTATCCCCGTCCTCGATCTCTAATTGCTGGAAGAAATAACCTTGTTTATCCAACTCGTGCTCCAAGGCCGGAGCGTTTTCCGTCGGCACCCAACCTTCCAACAACATGAGCTTATTGCCCGCTTGCCGGTCTGTCTGCACTAACGCATTAGAAAGGTTAAACGCGTCCTGCAGGTTCTTATCGAATTTCTCCAACGTTTTATACTCCTTCACGGCACGGTCTTTCAATTCCTCCTCCACATACTGGATATCCTTGGTACGTTGATCCAGACGGGCACGCAACTTCGCCAATCCTTGAACCGGCATCTTCGGACGCTCAGCGTCTATATCGATCAAGGTACCTTCCTTGGTGATCGTGATAAAATACGTTACCGACTGGAAGTTATTGATCAGAATGGCATTATACAGCACGCCCCATTCCGGCTCGTACTTAGCGGTAGGACAGGTAAAGAACGTAACCTCATATCCCGCTCTTTTCAGGCGGTTGATATTCTGATAACTGAACTCGCCCCATACTTCCATATAAGCCAGATCCTTCTCGATCGATTGCCTGGAAGCGATCAATTGCGCTTTCTTATCTTGCAATTCCTCTATCTTACGCACCAACGCAAGGCCTTCCTCTTCCGTCAACTCACGGGCCGGGGCTAACTTAACGTCTTTCTCCGCCACCTGGAGGTTCTTAAAGTAACGCATCAGCGTATTGACCTGTTTACGTTCAGCCAGAAGCTCTTGCAACCTCTCGTTATCCATCACGGAGTTTGTCTCCTTGATATGGACAACGCCTAAGTCACGAAGCGAAGAAAGGAACGTATCATACTCCTTATGGTACACCATAAAGGCATATTTACTCATCTTTACTATCATACCTCGACCTCCTCTTTTTCTTCTTTTGCCTTACGTTTCTCCTGATTGGCTCTCATGATCTTCTGTGAGGACTTAGAAAGACTCTCCTCGTCTTCCATAAATCGTTTCACCTTACGGATCGCGTCCTTGTAGCCCGGAATCTGTACCTTCTCAAACAGGTTCACCTTCTGAGTGGTCTTCTTCCTAGCATGTTCCAACAACTCCAGCTTCATGCCCGAGAACTCCGCCTCGATACCGGTACGAGCCAGCTTTTTCAGCAACTCGATACCATCCGTGTACCATGCGGGGGCATTAAAGAGACTATAGTGTCCGATCTCGAACTTGATCTCGTCCAATAACGGGACGATCACGCCGGCGATCTTCTTCGTGGAAAGCGTCACGTCCTTCACGGAGATCAACTCCGGATTGAACTCGTTCCACAAAGCCACCATATTCTCGTAACTCTGAATCTCTTGTTCTAGCTGAAGTTCCAATCTATTCACTTCATCCTTGGTCCGCTTCACCTCGATACGCAGGGCGCTCTCCTTACTCTTGATCGTAGGCAGGGAGCGTTCACGCATCTTCAGTTGCTTTTCCAATTGCTGAAGAGAGGTTTTATTATATTGAAACTTTATTGCCATGTTTTATCTATTTATGATTTGTAATTTATGATTTATACGTTGATGACAAATCATAAATCATAAATCTTTTCATTTCTTCCAGTACTTATCCACCAATCCTTGTTTGATATTTACCTCTTCCGGGCTGAAATAGCTAGCGAACAATCCCCAAGCTACGTCCAGCATCTCCGTCGTATCCAAGTTCACGTCGATAGCCAACAGCTTGGAAGAATAATCCTTGGCGAAAGACAAGGTACGGTTATCGTAGTCGGTCAAATCGAAACCGTTCTCCAGCTTGGTCTTAGCATTGGCGGCATCGGCATACAAACGTACGGCGGCGTTCATTACCTGCGGATGGTCCTCACGGGTCTTCTTTCCGGTTACCAGCTGTTTCAAACGAGACAAGCTTCGGAATGGATCGACGATTACCTTACCGACATCGCTATCACGACGCAAATACAACTGACCTTCCGTGATATAACCCGTATTATCAGGTACGGCATGCGTGATATCACCACCCGATAAGGTCGTTACGGCGATAATCGTGATGGAACCTCCCGCTGGGAATTGAACCGCTTTCTCATAAATCTTCGCCAAATCCGAATATAAGGAACCCGGCATAGAATCCTTAGACGGGATCTGATCCATACGGTTTGATACGATCGCCAAGGCATCGGCGTAGTTGGTCATATCGGTAAGCAGTACCAAGACCTTCTCGTTCTTCTCCACGGCGAAATACTCAGCGGCGCTCAACGCCATATCCGGGATCAAGATACGCTCTACGGACGGGTCCTCGGTCGTGTTGATAAAACTAACGATACGGTCTAGGGCACCGGCGTTACTAAATGTATTCTTAAAGAACAGGTAGTCGTCGTTCGTCATACCCATACCTCCCAAGATAATCTTATCGGACTTCGCACGCAAGGCTACCATCGCCATAACTTGGTTGAAAGGCTGATCCGGGTCTGCGAAGAACGGGATCTTCTGACCGGTTACCAAGGTATTATTCAAGTCGATACCGGCGATACCCGTAGCGATTAATTCAGACGGTTGCTTACGACGTACCGGATTTACGGACGGGCCACCGATCTCGACCTCACGCCCCTCGGGTATCGGACCACCGTCGATAGGATCTCCATAAGCGTTGAAGAAACGTCCGGCCAACTGGTCGCCCACTTTCAAGGAAGGAGCCTTTCCCATGAATACCACCTCGGCATTCGTACGGATACCTTCCGTACCGGAAAATACCTGCAACGTCACCTCGTCGCCGATAATCTTTACCACCTGAGCCAGCTTCCCGTCTACAGAGGCCAACTCATCATACCCAATTCCCGTTGCTTTCAGCGAACAGGTAGCTTTTGTGATCTGGGTAATCTTCGTATATATTTTCTGAAATGCTTTTGTTGCCATAATCTTTATTATTTATAATTTATGAATCTATGAATTATAATTTATACGTCCATGATAAATCATAAATCACAAATCATAAATTTTGAACTCTCTCCTTCAAAAGTTCATCCAGTTCCGTATTAAACTTCTTGAATGAGTCACTCTCATATTCCGAATAGTTCATCTGCTTGAAAATATTAATCATCTTCTTGAAGTAGTCCATAACCTCCAGGAAGTTATCAAACTTAAACTCTGAGCGACAAACATTCACGACTCTATCCAGCATAAATTCCTGACGTTGCAACGGAGTAACCGCATCGATGGCATCGAAAGCATCTTGTTGCAAGATCACGAAGTCGATCAATTCAGACTTCCAGAATGTAATATGATACTCGACAGGCACACCATCATCACCCAAAATATTGATTTGCTCGGAGATCTCCTTTCCACGCAACATACGGGTCTTGATCTCGTTTACTTTATCGATCCATTCCGGGGAGATATGTTTAGCGATGTATTCCTGAAACTCGGGATACTCGATATATTTGGAATAACTCTCGATCGGGTTTACGGCCGGATAACGTTTACGGTCGGCACGCTCCTGCTCCAAGGCATAGAAACAACGGGCCACCTTCTTCGTATTCTCGGTCACAGGCTCTTTCAAGTTACCACCGGCCGGCGAAACCGTACCGATGAAAGTAACAGAACCTGTAGCGTTGTTATTCAAATGAACGAATCCCGCACGAGCGTAGAAATTCGCAACGATAGCGGACAAGTCCATCGGGAAAGCATCCGGTCCGGGCAACTCCTCCAAACGGTTAGACATCTCACGCAAGGCCTGTGCCCAACGGGAAGTAGAGTCGGCCATCAACAGAACCTTCAAGCCCATGCTACGATAATACTCGGCGATAGTCATCGCCGTATATACAGAAGCCTCACGAGCGGCTACCGGCATGTTGGATGTATTGGCGATAATGATCGTACGTTCCATCAATTTACGTCCCGTATGCGGGTCTATCAATTCGGGGAACTCCGTAAACACCTCCACTACCTCATTCGCACGCTCACCACAGGCGGCGATAATCACGATATCCGCTTCCGCTTGTTTAGAGATAGCGTGCTGCAGCACCGTCTTACCCGTACCGAACGGCCCCGGGATAAATCCGGTACCCCCCTCAACGATCGGGTTCACGGTATCGATCGTACGAACACCCGTCTCCAGCAACTTGAATGGACGGGGCTTTTCCTTATAGCAAGTGATCGCTTTCTTCACCGGCCATTTCTGAATCATTGTCACATTTACGTCCGCACCATTCTCGTCCGTAAGGACAGCCATCGTATCATGGATCGTATATTGTCCGGCAGCGGCAACCGATTTCACGGTATAAGTACCTTCGAAAGTAAAGGGGACCATAATCTTATGAGATTGGAAGTTCTCGTCCACCTCTCCCAGCCAATCACCGGCGCTTACGGTATCTCCCGCTTTAGCCAGAGGCTTGAAATCCCAGTTCTTATCATTGTTCAACGCAAACGTATAATCGCCACGTTTCAAGAATACACCTTCCATCTTGTCCAAGTCGTTCTGCAAACCGTCATAGTTGCGGGACAACATACCCGGACCCAATGTAACTTCCAACATATGCCCTTGAAATTCAGCCTCGTCACCTACACGCATACCACGTGTGCTCTCAAATACTTGTACAAAGGCATTCTTACCTATCACCTTGATTACTTCCGCCATCAGCTTCACGCCTCCGACAGAAATGTAACAGATCTCATTCTGGGAAACCGGACCATCCACCTCTACGGTTACTAGGTTGGATACGATTCCCTTTACAATTCCTTTCGTAGCCATAATTTATTTTATATTGTTTCTTTTAAATTCTTCCAACGTATTCTCACTACCCATCTTCATGGCGCCTACCAATTCACGGAAAGTCTTCTCGCCTTTGGCCTTATCCAAGGTCACCCAGCGCTCTATCATCTCCAATTTCAATAAATAAGCGAATACACTCTCTATATCAAACGTCTTGAAGAAGGTATTATCGTCAAGCCATTTCCATTTCAAAAGATCGATTTTCCTCTCACGAACGATCAGATCGGTCTCTTCGGCGATACGTTGTAACTCGGGCAAATATTCCACGGAATCGCCCAAGCCGAAATCACGGGCGTTCGATGTACGGATATTTTCCGCTATCTCATTATGCCCCACGATATAAATGGCCTTATCAAGGCTATATTTACGGCAAGTGATCGCGGTAAGAACATTGTTGATATTCAAGTTAAGCTCAAACCAGTCGGCCACGAACTGATTTCCACACTTCATGGCGTATTCATAATATAACGCAGCCAAGCGGTCTTCCCATGATATATATTCTTTCTCATTTTTGGTATCCTTAGCCTCTTCAGCTAGATACAGTTTAAAGAATTCCACGAAATAAGGAGGGATATTACCATCCTTGGGAACTTTTTCCTCATCCTTCAACGCTTTATATAAAGTATTGAACTCATCATACGTTATTCTTCCTCTTTGATCCGGATCAGAGTCCGGTCTTTTAGCGTGAACCAGCAGATTTATATTATCATATTTCAAATAAAATAAATCAATCAGCTTTTTATCCTTAGAAGACAGCATATCCTCTATTTCCGTCCGGAACTCACAGACCGAATAGGCAAGTTTGCTATCATCTAACGCTATATTAGGAAGTCCGGAGATTAAGTAGTAATACTTACTCATATCAGAACAGCATTTCTACTAATTGTGGACGCAAGAACTCTTTAAAGAACTCAATGAACTCTTCTTCGCCAAATGTTACTTTATAAGATCCATCCGCCGGGATAATAGAGAAAGACGCTTTCTTTCCGCTTACCTTCTCAATCTTATATCCTTTCTCCAATAGACCTTTGGCATTGGTCTCAAAATACGTCTTCAGGCCGTCGGCATCAGAAGTTTGGATAGTCAAGAATTCATTAGAGGGCCAGCTTTTCACAAGCTCAAGAATCACTTTCTGCATATAGGCGGGATCCATCAACGCCGCTTTAACATTCGAACTAGCGATATCACCGGTAATAAGATTTGTAACCTCACTCTTTAATGCCTCTACAGACTGGGTAGCGAACAATTTCAATTCGGCTTCCGTATTCTTCTTCAACTCCGCCGCTTGTTTCTCGGCAGCCGTTACGATACGTTTCGCTTCCGCTTCCGCATCCTTTAGAATCGTATCCTTTTGAGTATTGGCCTCGGCGATTATACGCCCAGCTTCTTCGTTCCCCTTCTCTACACCTTCCTTGTAGATCTTGTCTGTTAGTTCCTGAATCTTTGTATCCATTTCCTATTATGTATTTGAATTGTATTTTTCAATAGTAAACGCCCACAAAGTTATTATTTTTTATGGATTAACATGAAAATAAGTGTGAAATCAATCTAAAAAATGACACTAGACAAGTAAATTCGTATTTATATTCGTCTCTATTGTATTTTTATTCGTCTATTTGTACCTTTGTAAGTCAAAATACAAAATTAACATGTTTACGATTAGAAAAGCTACTATTGATGACCGTTCTCTCATACAGGACCTTGCCTCGCGCATTTGGGAGAACACGTATGGAAAGATACTTTCTAAAGAGCAATTGGATTATATGTTCGACATGATGTACGCTCCGGATAACATTCTTAAACAAATGGAAGAGTTACATCATCAATATTTTATTATATTGACGGACGATATGCCGGCAGGTTATTTATCCATCGAGAAAACGGGTGAAAACACGTACAATTTTCAAAAGATCTATTCCCTACCGGAAATGCATGGCACGGGAATCGGACGTTTTATCATCGAACAAGGCATTAAATATTTGAAGGAGCTGCACACCGGGCCTTTCACTATAGAATTATACGTAAACCGTTACAATCCGGCCATAGGTTTCTACAAACACATGGGATTACAGGAAATAGGCACACGTGACCATCATATAGGGAATGGCTATTTCATGAATGATTATGTCATGGGCATGGAAGTGGAGAACGAATAACAGTCATCCCCTATTCATATTTATATAGGTCTGCCAAGGCCGAAGGATATATAAGGCTCGTTGGGAAAGGTATGGACTCCGTAGGCGAGAAAAAAACGGCAAGAATAAGCTCTTGTAAAAAATTATAAGTACTTTTGTAAAAAAAAACGAATGCACTTGTTGATTTACATAGATATCGCCCTATTTATTTTCGTCGCCTTTTTCATAGGCTATGACCTCTTCTTTACATTAGCATCCTTTTCCCGGAGGAGGCACAAAAAGCCCCGGAGTGAAAGGCTCCAGAAGTTCGCCATTGTTTTCGCCGCCTATAAGGAGGACCAAGTCATACTGGAATCCGTAGAGCATATCCTCCGGCAAGACTACCCTAAAGACAAATACCGTGTCATCGTTGTATCCGATCATATGCGAAGGGAT
>JAQVCX010000152.1 GCA_028689545.1 Parabacteroides sp. | reverse complement strand
AGAGATTGAGTGGAAGTGTCTGTATCGGGGTTGTTGTCTTCGGTATCGTCTTGGCCGGCATCGATAGTATTGCCTTCCTTGATGATCGTGTCGGATACTCCTCCTTCTTGGGTGCGGAACTTGATGTAGAGCTTATCAGCACCAGCGTACTTTGTCAGGAGCTCATCTTTCTTGGCTATATCTTCCCAGGAAGCATCAGTGAAGTCGGGGGTGGTAGAGATAGCGATCTGGGTGATGGTGGAAGGAAGGTTGTCAAAGGTAAGATTGCCGTTATCCGTGGTGATATTGACATTGGTAAGACTGGGTTTGGAAGGAGCGATGAAAGAAGAAGAGGGAGTTTCTTCCAATTCAAAAGTCTTGGTGGAATAGCCGCCGTTGTAAGCAAAAGAGATTTGTCCTTGGTCATTGGCAACGTAAGTGTCGGATGCTTGCCCATCTACTTTCAAAGTATATCTGACATTTGGTTGCAGATCGCCTATGGTGTGGGTTGTGGTTAGATCATGAGTGGTGCTGGATTCCGTCCATTTCTTGTAATAGTCGGTGGAGGTGTGCCAAGTGTCGATGTTGATGTCTACCGTGCCGGAAGAAGGATTGATTTTCAACGAAGTGGTGCCATTATGGTTGAAATTCGTTTCTCGATCAAGATTAGAAGCAATCATGCCTGGGAAAGAGGAATTGGCATAGTTGGCGCTGGCAGTGGCGTCAGTGAGGATGACGTCAATAGAGCCGGTAGGAGGAGTAAAAGACATGTTGGAGTTAACCAGGTTGCCGATAGCAGGATCGGAAGAATAGGTAATGTAATCATTGGCAGAAGAGATGATATTAGTGGTTCCTTTGTAGAGGCCGGAAAGGGTGTGGGGAGAAAAGAGAGCAGAAGAAACTTCCAGAGAACTATATTTTCTTCTCTGGTACTGGGACATAATCTCTTCGACGCTTAGAGCGCGGTTGTAGATGCGGATCTCATCCATCACTCCGTTAAATGATAAGGTTCCTGTTGTCCTTCCTCCAATTATAAGACTTCTATGATTTGCGTAATTAATAGTGACAGTCCGTGTTATCGGATCTCCTTGAGATATGCCGTCTTTATAAAGAATAAGCTGTGTCGGACTTACTACGGCAGTCCACAGATGCCACAGATTATCTCCAATGGAAGCTGACTTCGTATTAATAGAAGTACCGTCTGATATATGCAGGTTAGCTTTACCGTTACTGAATGTGAATTGATATTCCCATTCAGTAGCATACCCGTTGGAAATACCTTTTGCAATTGCACCATTATAAGAAGCACTAGGAGTATCAGTTCCTGCTAAAACGGAAATAGTAAATTGTTGATTTTCTAGGTTTGCCCTATTCCCCATATCCACGTAATCATCTTTTCCATCAAATTGAAGTGCTGAACCTTGGGAAAAGATTGCGTCACTTCTATTTCCCCATTGTCCGCCATCAGTGAAAGTGCGAGATGCGCCATAGATAGTGCCGATATTGTTATTTCCAGAAGAATCAAGAAGAGTATCGGAAGACTGCCTTACCGACAAAGCGTCGGCATAAGCTGTTCCAGAAGTGGTTTCTCCGTTAAGATAAATTTTTATTCTTACGCTAGCGGTATTAGTGGAAGTAAAACGAAAAGAGGTAAAGGAAAAAGCTGTTTTGTTTGTAGAAATAGACTGGGAACCTAAAGAAACATTGTTAGTATTATCCCAAGCTTCTACTTTCAGGGTCCCGGCAGTACAGCTAAGATAAGAATAAAAATTTACTTGATAGGTTTGTCCGGCCGCAGTGACAATGTCCTGATAAACACCGAAGTTAGTACCGTCACTTCCGGTAGCCAATAACTTGAGAGCAGAAGCACCGTCTTGTTTATTGGTTGTTTCTTGGGTAATTTCCCGTACTCCAGTTGAGGCTCCGTCACTAGTCCAATTAGCAAGAGTTGTAGCGTTAGTCCAGTTCTCCAAACTTCCGTTGGTTAACAGTTCCGACCCTGGAATTTCTTCATCCATGTGCCAGAGACCGGCCAGTCCTGATTCCTCATAATCTTTAGTAAAAGTATTGTCGTAATCAGATAAAGATAAGACTCCTGTTTTGCCATAATAAAGATAAACATTTTGTCCTGTTTGTTCTGGAATAGCCATTCGTTGAACCGCTCTTTCATGGGTAAAGTTGTAAAGATAAAGATGGCCAAAACCTGCATACCAGACATTAGTCCTATCTTTAATATAATCCAAGTGAGAAGCAAGCTCGTTTGTAGTAACGCAAGCAGGATGAAAATATAAGTTATATATGCCGCCTGTAGCTACTACCGTATCAAACTTGCTATTTAACATGGAAGTCCCAGGAAAAACTGGCGCCCAGCTGCAAAGACTTCGGTCATCAGCTTCGATTGAAGCTCCAGCTCTATTATAGAGACCATTTATCGGGTCCCATGATACAAAAGTGTCCTGATTTACAGATGTTGAACGATCAACCAAGTATTCATATTGACCAAGCTTATTGCGTGCGGTATCATCAGAATCTCCAAAAGGAGCCAGCCAGGCATACAGATATTCCTTATTTCCTTTTGTATTTAAAGTAGGCAAATTCAAATTATTAATAATATCATCTTTACTACCGCCAATTTCAATATCATAATCCGCATAAGGCGTTGCGACATGATTGCTGGAGTGAGAGGCAGGCTCCACATAGCCTGCATCGATTTTAGATTGAATATCATTCCAAGTCGACTGGGAAGCACGTTTAGCCATTATGCCGGGGGTAAACCAGATGTGTCTGCTTGTGAATGCATCACAAGTATTCTTAAATGCTGTATTGTCGGTACCGCCCCAGTCATCAGCCGTTGCTACTACTGCTGCCTGTCTATTATCATAATACTTGTCCATTTTCTGATAAATTCCCACCTGGGTATTGTTGGCGTCCAGTATTTCCAGATAAATATCATTGGAATTGGCGTCAAACGCTACGGAAAGGTATGCTTTATTGTTTGGATAATCAACCCTTACGGCTTCTATGCCATTAAAAAAGTCACTGCTGGTTTTCTCTCCTATCTCTGTCCATTCTCCGTTTTGGATGTATTTCTTGTAAGCTTTGAGGTTGGAAGAATTAGCAGGGATATTAAATTCATAAGTTACGGGATAAGAAAGACCGTAATTGTCGTGATTGGTTTGGGAAGTGCTGAATTTGTAATAGGGAGGAGTTGAGGAGGCAGAAATGTTCGGTACCTTCGTCCAAACCGTGGCAGTCTTGGCGGTGTCGTCCCAGTTTTCTATCCAATACGGGATTTGAGTGACCTTGTCCGAATCGGTAATGCGAAGATCGGCGCCATTGGAGAGGACTTTATCAAAATCAATATAGTTGGAGGCGGTGGAATCGGTACCTTGCAAAGTTATCTTGGTCTGATAATCGGTTAGAGTCTCAGCATTGTTATTATCAATCACTACCGGAGTTCGATAGCTCCATCCCGTAAGCCAGTCAGAAGCAATGTCTGCCTTTACTTCATTTTTATTTGGCGCATAAAAAACTCCGCCTATGATTTGGAACAACATAGCGAAGATCAAGAAAGAAGATGCCAGCTTGCGATAGGAGGATTTTTTGAAACGAGGTTTGAGGGGCAGACTTTTAAGCCCCCCCTCAGGCTTCATGGCTTTGATACGGATGATGGAATCGACGGTGTTGGTTCTGGTCATAGGGCGATGCGGTTATCTGGTTTAATACTGGATATTGTATCGGACTTTGCTTATCCGACGAGGAATATCTGGCGCACATAGGGATGCATTCATACTATACCATAAAGAAAGAAGGAGTAGTAGTCCGGATTGCACGAGGACCACATCCGAGAGGATGTGACCGACATGCCTGCCCTCTCGGGCGTAATCCAAGATACGAAATCCATGCGGGATAAATCCCGCTACTCCAAAATGCAAAAAACATGGAAATTTAGCGCTGTCCGTCCAATTCTTTCTGGTAGAGGTCGGCGTAATACATCACCTTGTCGGGATAGAAGGTCAGCTTGCGCCAGTTGTTGCCCGCCAGATAGATTCCCGCCGCCTCGTATTCGCTGTCCGGATTGCCGGAGGTGACGCCATTCACGCGCGCGAGTTTCACGGCCAGCGCGGCCACGGCATCCGTCAGGTTCCAGGGGTCGGCGGGAGACTTCTTCACCAGCCGGCCCACTTCGTCCCGCAGCCCCAGCCAGGTGGTCGGCATGATCTGCGCCGCCCCCATGGCGCCGCCCCAGCCGGCGTAGGACTTGGGCTTCTTGCTCACCGGCATCGCGCCGGGATCGTAGCCCAGTTCGCTCGTGATGCCGAGGAAAGCCTCCCGCTGGCTCGGATTCATGTCCACGAGATAGGTGCCGCCACCCACGTTCGTCCCCAGTCCCGACTCCACCCGCAGGATCGCCAGAAGGAGCGCCGGGCGCACCCCGGTCACCGTGCCGATGTATTTGGCGGCCGAGATCGCGTCGTCGAACTTGATGTCGCTGCCCAGACTCTGCAGATCGCGCAGTTCCGCCCGGAGGGACGGCAACAATTGCTGATTCTCAGCGACCAGGGCCTGGTAGCGGCCCTCCTCCCCTTCCGTCAGCTCCAGGATCTCTTTTTTCTGCGCCTTGAGACTGGAAAGCGAAGCGTTCTGCGCCAGGCGCATCTCGATCAGGAGCTGGTAATCCTCCTGGGAGCGCGCCAATTCCTCGCTGCGCGCCGCCAGGTCGATCCGCTCTTGCTTCATCGCGGCGACGGTCTCGATCAGCTTGGCCTGGGCGGCTTCCATGGCGCCCACCTGGTTGAAGAAAGCCGAAAGGCTCTCGTTCGCGGCCAGGATCTCGATCCAGGAATCCTGCTGGAATTCGTAAAGCTGGCGAAGAAGGTCCCCCAGTGCCGCCTTGTCCGCCTCGATGCTCTTCCCGTTTTCCGCGATGGTCTCTTCGGCCGCCGCAATCTCCAATTCCGCCTTCTCGATGCCGGCCTTGGTCTCCCGGATCTCCAGTTCGTTCATGCGGATGCTGCCATCGTAGACGGCGATCTGGTTCTCGAGCGTCTTGCCTTCCTTCTGCCTGGCCTTGAGGTCCGCCTGGTACTGGCCGATCTGGGCCTGGATGCTCTTGATCTCTTCCAATTTCTGGTTGACCAGTTCCTGGTTCCGGGCCTTGTCCGCCGCATGCGGGGCCGCGTCTTCCGCCCGGCTGACACTCACGCCCGCCCACAGCCCGAGTGCGAGCAACAGAAAACCGCAGAGCCCGACGGCTTTGCGGTTCCTGAAATTGAACGAAGTTTTGTAAGCAGAATCCATAGTCTCTCCCTATCGAATTAGAACTACTTCTTTTCTTTCTCGTTCGCTTCTTCAACTTTCTCTTCCTTCACGGCGCCTTCCACCTTGTTGACGTCCTCTTCCACCTTCTCTTCCAGATCCTGCATCTCTTCCTCGGAGCGGGGCGGGGTGACGCTGACGATCACGTTCTCTTCCTCGTCCAGGATCTCGATCTTGTCGCCCAGCGAAAGGTCCTTGACCCGGACCATGTCGTCCACGTGCTCCAGCTTGCCCAAATCGATTTCGACTTCGGAGATGAGATCGCCCGGGAGGCATTTGATCTCCACGGAGTCCTGGCCGGTGACCAGGATGCCGCCTTCGTTCTTCACGGCCGGCGATTCGCCGATGAAGCTGATGTCGACGTTGACGATCAGTTTCTCGGTCATCTTCACCTTGTGCAGATCGAAGTGGGTGATGCCGCCGGTCAGCGGGTCGGTCTGGTAG
>JAQVCX010000040.1 GCA_028689545.1 Parabacteroides sp. | reverse complement strand
CCTCGGTAGGCATCGCCAGTCCGGGCATGCCGCTAACCTCCTCAGCGATGGTGATCGCATCGGGGTTGACCTCGTGTATCAGCTTGTTGGCCAGTGTCAGGTAGCATATGGCGTCACCATCCTGTCCCGCATTGTAGTAGTCGCCGTAGTTGCTGAACGCTTCTCCCAGACCATGGCTGCGGTAGATCATCGAGGTGACTCCATCGAAGCGGAAGCCGTCGAAGCGGAACTCATCGAGCCAGTACTTGCAGTTGGAGAGGAGGAAGTGCAGCACCTCATCCTTACCGTAGTCAAAGCAGAGCGAATCCCACGCCTGGTGGTATCTTCTTTCCGGGTTGCTGTGGAAGTAGAGGTCGTACGACCCGTCCATCCGACCCAGTCCCTCCACCTCATTCTTTACCGCGTGGGAATGAACGATGTCCATGATCACGGCGATGCCCATCCCGTGCGCCTCGTCGATCAGCTGTTTCAACTCGTCCGGCGTACCGAAACGGGAAGAGGCGGCGAAGAAGCTACTTACGTGATAGCCGAACGATCCATAATAAGGATGTTCCTGTATAGCCATGATCTGAATGGCGTTATAACCATCCTTTGCCACACGAGGCAATATATTTTGACGAAATTCATTATAGGTCCCCACCTTCTCCTCGTTCGTGCTCATACCGATATGGCACTCGTAGATCAAAAGGGGAGACTTCTTGGGTTTGAATCGTTTATTCTTGAATTTATAAGGCTTCTCCGGATCCCATACCTGAGCGCTGAATATCTTAGATTGCTCATCTTGCACCGCCCGGCGAGTCCATGCGGGAATACGTTCCCCGCTACCGCCGTCCCACTCGACCAGCAACTTAAACAAGTCCTCATGACGCATCCGCTCATCGCTCAAAGCGATCTCCCATACGCCATTCGCCTGACGTTTAAGCTTGTACTTATTATCTTTCTGCCAACCATTGAATGTTCCGATCAAATAAATAGCGGTAGCATTCGGTGCCCATTCACGGAACACCCAGCTTTTCGTGGTTTTGTGTAGCCCAAAATAAAGATATCCGGAAGCCATCTCGGATAAGGTTAGCTTACCATTATTCGTCAAGCTCTTTTCTTTATCAATCACGTATTGATACCGGCCTTCTATAGCCTCCTCGTAAGGGGTCAGCCACGGGTCATTTTTTATCAGATTTAGAGACTCCATGATTTATTATAAATTGGTTCACGGCAAAGATAAAAGAAAAAAACATACCCATTGATAATATTAGGATATTTCTTATATTCGCGGTAAACCGTACAAAGATGAGCAAAGGAACAAAAAGTATAGCCTTTTACCTGATGATGATCCTCATTTTCGGTTCGCTGATGTACTTTATCGCCAAAGAGGGGGAGAGTCAGCAACTGGAAAATTCGATTGCGTCTATTCAAGACGCACCTAGTAATTTAGAAGAGGGATTTACCATATTCACCCAATTATTAGTACAGAATATAGAGTCATCCATAGGGATCCTGCTTTTACAAATCATCACGATATTGCTTACGTGCCGTTTGTTCGGTTGGTTATTCCAAAAGATCGGGCAACCCACCGTCATCGGCGAGATCGTGGCCGGAATCGTATTGGGGCCATCCGTA
Source organism: Parabacteroides sp. (assembly GCA_028689545.1). Taxonomy (GTDB): domain Bacteria; phylum Bacteroidota; class Bacteroidia; order Bacteroidales; family Tannerellaceae; genus Parabacteroides. The sequence goes on along the minus strand of JAQVCX010000040.1, from coordinate 26,266 downwards.
TTAGGCAATTTATTTCCGGAGGCTTCCACCTTCCTTTTCCCGGTGGAATCGTTAGTGAATATAAATATGCTGAGTCAATTTGGGCTTATACTCTTTATGTTCGCTATCGGAATGGAACTCAATATCTCCGAGGTAAGGAAAAAGCTAAAAGAGACGATCTTAATCAGTCATACCAGTACGATCGTCCCCTTCTTCTTCGGTATGCTTACCGCCTATTTCGTGTACGACAAATACGCGGATAAGAGTACGCCCTTCCTCTCCTTCGCCTTATTTATAGGCATCGCCATGAGTATCACCGCTTTCCCCGTATTGGCTCGTATTATCCAAGAGAAAGGGCTTACCAAGACGCATCTGGGTACCATCTCGTTGGCGAGCGCGGCGAATGGGGATATCACCGCATGGTGTTTGCTAGCGGTTGTCATCGCGATCGCACAGGCGGGTTCGATGCTAAGTGCCGTCTACAACATCTTGTTCTCGGTTCTTTACATCGCGTTCATGTTCTTGGCGGTGCGGCCATTCCTGCGGATGATCGGACATATCTATCATAATAAGGAGGTGATCGACAAGGGGCTGGTGGCTTTCATCTTCTTGCTATTGATTACCTCGGCTTATCTGACGGAGATATTGGGACTGCATGCCCTGTTCGGCGCTTTTATCGCCGGGGTGGTGATGCCGGGAAATGTAAAGTTTCGCAAGATCATGACCGAGAAAGTAGAGGATGTATCCCTCGCGCTATTCCTCCCCTTATTCTTCGTATCTACCGGATTACGTACGGAAATAGGTCTGCTGAACAAGCCCGAGTTATGGTGGCTATGCCTCGTCTTCATTGTCGTGGCCATCGTAGGGAAGTTCGGGGGGGCGATGTTCTCCGCCCGGTTCGTGGGTGAGAGCTGGAAGGATAGCCTATACATGGGAGCGCTCATGAACACCCGTGGCTTGATGGAGCTGGTCGTATTGACGATCGGGTACGAGATGAAGATATTGACACCTTCCATATTCGTGATCTTAGTGCTAATGACGCTGGTCACCACCTTTATGACAACGCCGTTGGTCTCATTCATCAAGTTCTGTTACCGGGCGCACGATAAGCTGATGGAGCAGAAAGAGAGAATGCCACTGGAGGGTATCTTCAAGGTACTGCTATCCTTCGGGCGGGCCGGAAACGGGCAGATCATGCTGGACGTGGCCTACCAGATGTTCGCCCAAGGCAAGAACAAGCTGGAGCTGACGGCGCTGCACCTGACAGTTGGCTCGGACGTGAACCCGCTACATACGGATAATTTCGAGGAAGTAAGCTTCGGCCCGATCCTTTACGGGGCCAAGAAGCTAGGCATACAGATACAGACCCGCTACGAGATATCGAACAACGCCGGATTGGATATCTGCGACATCGTAAACAACGAGGGGTACGATTTCCTGCTGGTCGGTTCCGGAATATCGATGAGCGACACGCCAGACGATATAGCGGCAAACCACTACCGGGCCTCTTTCTACAACCGTTATTTCAAACGCTTCAAGGCTCCGGAATCCTGGTTTTATCCGGGTGCCTTATTGAAAGACAAGACGAAGATGTTTATCGAGCAGAGCAATTGCCCGGTAGGTGTATTCGTGAACCGGAATTTCGTCAAGGCATCGAACGTGATCGTGATCATCGACTCCGAGGAGGATTTATTCCTGTTGGGATACGCCCAGACCTTATTGAAGTCTACCCACGGCTCGGCCAGCGTATTGGATAAATCCAGCAGCACGACCCCGGGGAACGATACGATCAAGGAAAGAATCCTGCGATTCACGGCAGATGTGAAACAGGCCACGCTCCTACGAGAGAAAGACCTTACGCCCCAGTTGTTCAACGGCTTCAACTTCATGCTGATCAGTTATAAGACTTGGAACGATGTCTCCGAGCACCGCAAGGAGGCGCTGCAGAAGATGCCGACTACGTTAATACTTAATAGTTAACAGTTGAAAAGTGACAGTTGACAGTTGCGCACAGCGGTAAATAAACTCTCAACTGTCAACTCTCAACTCTCAACTATTAAGAAGCTTCGTCCGTTTCCGGCACGGTTCACTCGGATTTGCACGGGGATACGCTCTGTCATTTCCTGCACGTGCGAGATCACGCCGATCTTGCGTCCTTGCGTACGCAGGTTCTCCAAGGCATCCATGGCTACACGCAGCGTCTCCGCGTCCAAGGAGCCGAAGCCCTCATCGATAAACAGGCTCTCCACCTTCATCCGGTTCGAGGATAAAGAAGACAGGCCTAGCGCCAAGGCTAGCGAGACCAAGAAAGACTCGCCCCCGGAGAGGCTATGCACGGTACGGATCTCGTCGCACATATCTTGGTCGATCACCTGCAAGGCCAAGGTATCCGGCACACGCTCCAAGCGGTAACGCCGGGATAATTGCCGCAATTGCACGTTCGCGTAGCTCAACAAGACATCCAAGGTGTACCCTTGGGCGATCCTACGGAACTTAGCGCCATCCGCCGAGCCCGCCAACTCGTTCAGCTTCGCCCAACGCTCGCTCGCCGCCCTCCGTTCTGAGAGCTCTTGCTGGAAGCCGGCTATCTTCCGCTTATTCTCCTCGTGCGTACGCAGACGAAAACCGCACTCGGACTTCTGGGCGGTCGTCTCCGACAGGGATTCCTCCAGCGTCTTGCCGGCGGAGTCCGCTTGGTAGGCGGCCATCCAGTTATCCAGCTCCTGCCGGCGGGTGGAAAGAAGGCCGGAAGTCTCTGCCAGATCCTTCTTGATCTGCTCCGTGCTCCCCCGGTATTGCTCCACCTCGCCGGCGTGCCTCGTCGTGCTCTCTCGTAGCTGCTTCAGGTGGCTCTTCAAGGCTTCCACCCGCTCGTGGAAGGTGCGCTCCACTTGGTCGGCGGGCTGGCCTCCCAGCAAGAGATCGCGCTCGGAGCGCAAGCGGGTATAGGACAGGTTCTTCTCGTCGTAGGCTCGCGCGGCATCGTCGTACTGCTTGCGCAAGGGCGGGAGGAAAGCCTCGTACGACTCCCGCTCGGCTTTATGGGCACTCCGCTCCCGTTCCAGCTCCCGCAGGCGTTCCCCGTTGGCTTGCCACTGGTGGGCGAAATCCGTCAAGGTCTCCCGGAAGCTTTCCGGGTCCTTGTCCCAGCCCGCCTGCCACGCGTCGTTCCCGAACAGGGCGTTGGCGGCGGATAGGGATTGGGAGAGCTTCTCCCGCTGCTCCCGCTTATCCAGCTCTTCCCGTTCGGTTTGCTCGGAGAGGGATTGCAGCTGGTTCCTTAACTCCGTCCGCGCGTTCTCGTCCGCGGCGATTTGCTTATGCGACGCCAGCTCTTTCTGTTGCAGGGCGGCCAGCTGTTTTCCGCAGGCCTCCTGCCGCTCTTTCCGGTCGAGAAGCCGCTTGAGGCGCAAGGTGGCCTCCGAGATACGATCCGCCAAGGCCAGCAGACGCTCGTGCGCCTCGTGGGAGGCGAAAGGATGCTCCCGGCTGCCGCAGACCGGGCAAGGCGTTCCGGCGGTCAGCTTATCCCGCAGGGCCTTGATGTCGCCGGTCGTCACGAACTGGGCTTGCTCCAGCAACAGGCGCTCCCGCTCCGCGCGGCAGGTCTCGATGGAGCGGTCCAAGGCCTCCGGCTCCAGCTCCTGGAGGGCAAGCGCCACGGACTTCCGCTCCTCCTCTATCTTCACCTGTTCCCGGGCGTGCGCCTCCGCCTCCCGCCGTAAGGACTGTTGCCGGACTTCCAATCGCTGTATCTTCTGCTTAATGGCGAGCAACGCTTTATCGGATCTCTCCGCCGCCCGGCGAGCCGCGAGGCAGGTATCCAGATGGATCAATAAGGCCGAGAGTTGCTCGGCGATCCCCTCCTTGCTCCGGTATCGCTCGCGCCAGGCCGTCTGCTTGTCCCATTCCTCGGCGGCTTTTCGCTGCCGCTCCTCCACCTGCCGGAGCTTCCCTTCCGCCTCCTGCTTGCGCCGGGCGAAGTCTTTCATCCGCTCGTCGGCCTCGGAGCGGGCTTTCTGGGCCGACTCCAGCTGCACGTCCAGCTTCCGGGCCTGTTGCACGTCCTGTAGCAAGCGCTTCGATTCCTCCTCTGTCCGCGCCAATCGCTCCTCCCCTTGCTCATACTCCTTCCGGGCGGTATCCAGCGAAGCCAAGGCCCGTTCCAGCGAGCGGGCGCTTTCCTCCCGCTGCCGCTCCTTCGAGGCGATCTGCACCTCGGCGGCCTTCACCGCCTCCCGCAGGCTTTGCCGCTCCGCCTTCGCCTTCTCCAGACGGGCCAGCTCTGCCTCTACGGCCGAGAGGCGGGCTTGGGCGGCCTCCACCTCCTCCTCCGGCAGCAGCTCCAGGCCTTGCACCCGGGCGTAGAGCCGCTCGTAGGCCTCCTTCGCCTCGGTGTTCTTGGCGAAGATCAGGCGGGAGATCTCCGAGTATCGCTCCGTGCCGGTCAGTTTCTCCAAGAGGGAGGCCTTCTCGCCCTGCTCCGCCTTGAGGAAGGTGGAGAAATCGTTCTGCGCCAGGAGGACGGAGCGGGTGAACTGATCGAACGTCAAACCGATCAGCTCGATGATACGGGCTTGCAGGTCCTTGTTGGTTCCCGGCTCCTCTTGCTCGGTGTCTATATTATATAATGTAAGGCGGGTGGCCTTCAAGCGGCCGTTCTCCTTGTCGCGGGCACGAGCTACGGACCAGCGGCCGCGGTAGCGATGTCCGTTCAAGGCGACGAAATCTACCTCGGCGTATCCCGAGGCCGTGCCGCGGCGCAAGAGGAAGCGGGGGTCGCTTTGCGGCAACACGTCGTCTTGCACGTCTCGCAGCCGCACGTTGTTCTCCTTCGCCTGCTCCGTGCGGGGCGTGCGGGAGAAAAGGGCGAGGCACATCGCGTCCAGCAGGGTGGACTTCCCGGCGCCGGTCGGGCCGGAGATGGCGTAAATACCGGCGGAGGCCAATGGCTCCGCTTCAAAATCGATGGCGAACTCGCCTTCCAGCGACGCTAGGTTGCGTCCGCGTATCGCAAGTATCTTCATAGGGTAACCTCCCTCATAATCTCGTTGAACAATGTCTCTATCTCTTCCGGCAACTCGCCCCCGTATTTGGCGGCAAAGGTATGCCGCAGCATATCCAAGGGGGCGATCTTCCGCAGATCGTTATACGAAAGCGGCTTCACCGCCTCCTGCCCCTCCCGCTCCGGATAGGAGGGGATGATGGAGGTGAGGCGGACCGCCTTCCCCACCAGCGCCTCCTCCACCCGATGGCGGAAGGTGGGGTCCGGCTCGGTCAGCAAGACCCGTATCTCCAGGTACGGCCAGCGGCTCTCGTCGGCGCCGCCCCCGTCCGGCTCGGGGAGCGCGGCGAGGCAGCTCAAGACCTCCTCCGGCGGTAGCGGGCTGCCTGGTACGCGGATCAGATCGGCCACCCGGGGGATCTCGATCGGCTCGATAGCGGCGACCTGCCCCGCCTCGATCGTTACGGCTATCACCTGGTGGCGGTAGTTCTTCTCCGAGAACGACATGGGCAGCGGGCTTCCGGCGTAGCGCACCGCCTCGCGCCCGCCTACCCGCTGCGCCTTATGGATATGCCCCAGCGCGGTGTAGGCGATACCGGTATCGAAGGTATCGGCGGAGACGGACTCCAGCCCGCCCATGATCATGCGCTCGCTCCGGTCGTCGTCCGACAGCTCGGCCCCGGTGGCGTGGAGGTGGCCCAGGGCTACGATCGCCTCGCCGGGGGCGCGCCGGGCGGCGGCATAGGCGTAGAGGCGGCGGTACATCCGGCCGATGCCCGCCACGTACGAATCGGGCTCTCCCTCCTCCTCCGCCGCCGGGTAATCGCCTTGGCGCAGGAAAGGGACGGCGAGGCAAAGCGCCTCACGCCCGCCCGCCCGGTTTCGCAGGGGGACGACGAGCGAGGCGAGGTCGATCTCGCCGGAATCCGTACGCCGCACGATACCGACAATCGAGGTATTCAATTCCTCCAGTAGGGGGTTCGGGGCCTCCAGGCGGATGGCGGAGTCGTGGTTGCCGGCGATGACGACGATCTGCAAGCCCGGGTTCAGGCGGTTCGCCTCGCGCAGGAAACGATAGAAACGGCGTTGCGCCCCGGCGGAGGGGTTGGTCACGTCGAACACGTCGCCGGCGATGAGCAGGACATCCGCCTCTCGCTCCGCCAACAGATCTGTCAGGAAACCGAGGAAGGCCTCGTGCTCCGCCTCCCGGTCGTAGCCGAAGAAGGTCTGGCCCAAATGCCAGTCGGCCGTATGTATCAGTCTTAATGCCATATCTCAGATTTTATAGGAGGGCAAAGATACGCAATATTCAAGAAAAGCCAGCCTTCGCGCACAGGCTATCCGTCTTTCCCCGAGATTCCTGGCGCGCATCTGTTTTTATTTGTTTAATCCAAAAGAACTCCCTACTTTTACCGAAAAAACAAGACGAAATGAACGGAAACACAGAACATTGGGCAGCCATACTCGAATCCCTGCCTCTTGGCGCCGCCCTATTCACGGAGGGGGGCCGCTTACTGATCGCCAACCAAAGATACCGCCGGCTGCTGGCCGCGTCGGGGAATGAGGGCACGCCACCCGACGGCTCCCTTTTCGACAGCCCCCTCCTCCCCCCGGAAGCCTCCGACAAACTGAGGGAGAAGACGGAGCTTCATTTCTCCTTCGGATGCCAAGAGTCTGATTTCTACACGAGGCTGCGGCAGGCGGACGCCCGGCCGATCCGGATCGATTGCAAGATAACGCCCATCGAGGGGGGCGGCGGGTTATTGGTGACGCTAACGGACGTGACGGACGAGTTCCTCCGGATGAAGTCCGTCGAGCGACGCGCCTTGAACGCCGAGGCCGCCGCCCTGTCCGCCAACTCGGTGATCTGGGAATACATCGTGTCGGAGCAAATGTTTCACTCTTTCAACGAGCCGATGGCCGACTTCGTGAGGGACCGGGGATACTCGCCCCAGGAGTTCGCGCGCTTCACGCACCCGGACGACATCCCGAGCATGGTCCCCTTCGTGGAGGCCATGGACAAGGGGGAGAACCGGCCCTTCTCGTTCGAGATCCGGATGAAGGTGCCCAACCTGGCGGGGGAGGAATATCAATATACCGTGATCACGGGGATCCCCACGCTGACGGACGGGGCGACGGGCAAGGCGCTACGCTACGCCGGCGCCCGCCTGGACGCTACCCGCAGCCATCTGCTGAACGAGCGGCTGAAAGAGGCGCTGAGGCTGAACAAGCTGATCCTGGAGAGCTCGGGCCTAGGGCTGGTCTACCTGGATCCGGACTTCGTGGTGCAATGGGAGAACATCAGCGCGTACCTGCCGGACTCCGTCTTCTGCCGGCGCTTCCGCAAGGATCGGACCTGCTACGAGCTGGCGGGGCTGACCGGAACAGGTTGCGAGGACTGCGAGAATTGCCCGGTAGAGCTGTCGGCGCGGACCGGGCGCGTAGAGCGGCGGGAGAGGCGCCACGAGGGCAAGGATATACGGATGACTGCCATCCCGGTGCTTCACGACGACACCCGCTTCGGCACCATCCTCAAGATAGAGGACATCACGGAGATCCGCCACCTGCAGGAGATGCGGCTGGCGAAGGAGAAGGCGGAGTACTCGAGCAAGCTCAAGTCTACCCTGCTGGCCAACATGAGCCACGAGATACGCACGCCGCTCAACGCCATCATCGGCTTCTCGGAGCTGCTCTCCGTCACCGAGGACCCGGAGGAGAAGCGGCAGTTCACGCAGATCATCGAGCAGAACAACAGCTTATTGCTGCAACTCATCAACGACATACTGGACTTCTCGCGCATCGACATCGACGCGATACGGTTCAGCTACAGCGTGGTGGACATAAACCGGGTGCTCAAGGAGCTGCTGATGAGCGCGGAGATGCGCAAGCCGATAAAGGAGGTGGAGCTCCGGCTGGCCGAGGACCTCGCCGCCTGCCCGATGAACGTGGACGAGAACCGCTTCGCGCAAGTGATGAACAACCTGCTGAACAACGCGATGAAATTCACGCCGAAGGGTCACGTCGAGTTCGGCTACGAGGCGAGGAAGGAGGAGGAGATCTATTTCTACGTGAGGGATACGGGGATCGGCATCCCGGCGGATAAGCTGGATAGCGTATTCGGCCGCTTCGTCAAGCTCAACACCTTCGAGCAAGGGACGGGCCTGGGGCTGGCCATCTGCGAGAAGATCGTGGAGAAGCTGCAAGGCACCATCGGCGTGAAATCGGAAGTGGGGAAAGGCTCCGAGTTCTGGTTCACGCTACCGCTGCGGCCGGTGTTGTGAGAAAGGGGGGGCGGCGACCGGGCGGTCGCCACACCGGCGACCTCTCAGTCGCCGCACCCCCGACCACTCAGTCGCCACCCCGGCGACCACCCGGTCGCCACCCCCACGACAAACCGGCGTAGGCAGGGGGCAGCCGGGTTAGGAGGATCAGATCTCGTCCGGGCTCTCCGAGCCGCCACCGCCGTCACCCACCGTCAGCGGATACGGGAAGCGGTTGCGGCGAGGCTCCTTCAGGAATTTCGCGCTACCACCCACGTACTGGGTAACCACCTCCAGGAAATACGTCCCGTTGGCCAAGGCGGGGATCACGAAAGAGAAGTTGGCCGGCTCGTTACGCATCAGCGAGGTAGCGGGCACGGCCGTCTCCACCTGGTCCGCGGCGTTGACGAAGAAGAAGCCCACGGTCTGCCCCGCCTCGCCGGCGATCTTGCAGCGATCGCCCCTGCCCACCAATCCGCCGCCGGGGGTGAGGCATGAGTTCTCGATACCGGTAGCCACGTCCGTCACGCTCACGATCGTAGGCAAGCCCTCCTCCACGTGGCTGACGATCACGCTGATATCCGCCAGCAACGCGCGGGTGGCCGCCGTCGGCGTGGAGCGGAGCACAACCTTGTTGCGCGCCGGATCGAACTGGGCCTTCGGGCCGATAAACGAGCCTTCCACGCCCAAGCTGTTCGACGTGAGGCCGAACTCCACGATACATCCCGAGCAAATCTCATCCTCGCTAACACTCTTGACCGCGTCGTAAATACTCTCGATCTCCGAGGCCGAATACTTCGTGCCCAGCCTGGCGGCGGCCAGCTTGCACAGGTCGCCGATCGAGCGGTTTTGAACGTAAGTGACGTTGAACGAGTAATCGTCCGGACGCTCCGTCAACTTGTTTTCCACCAACTTACCGGTGATACTCTTTTTCTTAGGATCTGTCGATGCCATAATAGATTGATTTATGGACCCCCTTCTAGAGGGAAGCCCCGATTAATAATGTCCCAAATATAAGGAAAGACTTCCACTCCCGCAAACGAAACGCCCGATTACCGGCCACGCCTCCCCAAAACTATTTGTAACCATAACCTGGCATACTCATAATAATTTGTTACTTTCGCGGTGGTTTCAAATAGGACTATACACAAAAGCAACTAATAAGAACACTTATGGCAAAGATTACGAAAGAGGAGGCCCTGCGGTACCATTCCGAGGGCAAACCGGGTAAAATCGAGGTCATCCCCACAAAACCTCACAGTACACAGACCGATCTATCCCTCGCCTACTCGCCGGGCGTGGCCGAACCCTGCCTAGAGATCGAGAAGAACCCGCACGACGCGTACGAATACACGGCCAAAGGAAACCTCGTGGCGGTGATCTCCAACGGCACCGCCGTGCTCGGGCTGGGCAACATCGGCCCCTTGGCCGGGAAACCCGTCATGGAAGGCAAGGGATTGCTGTTCAAGATATTCGCCGGGATCGACGTGTTCGACATCGAGGTGGACGAGAAAGATCCCGAGAAGTTCATCCAGACCGTGAAGGCCATCGCGCCTACCTTCGGCGGCATCAACCTGGAAGACATCAAGGCGCCCGAGTGCTTCGAGATAGAGACACGCCTGAAGGCCGAGCTGGACATCCCCGTCATGCACGACGACCAGCACGGCACCGCCATCATCTCCGGAGCCGGGCTGATCAACGCCCTTGAGGTGGCCGGCAAGAAGATCGAGGACGTGAAGATCGTGGTAAACGGGGCCGGGGCCGCCTCCATCTCCTGCACCCGTCTGTACGTGATGCTGGGAGCCCGCAAGGAGAACATCGTGATGTGCGACAGCAAAGGCGTGATCACCGCCGACCGCCCGGGGCTGAACGCCTCCAAGCGCGAGTTCGCCACCACCCGCCCGATCCGCACCCTGCAAGAGGCCGTGGTAGGAGCCGACGTATTTTTGGGCCTCTCCGTGGCGAACGTATTGACCAAGGAGATGGTACGCAGCATGAACGCCGACCCGATCGTATTCGCCCTGGCGAACCCGAACCCGGAGATCTCCTACGCCGACGCCATGGCCTCGCGAGACGATATCATCTTCGCCACCGGACGCTCCGACTATCCGAACCAGATCAACAACGTGCTGGGATTCCCCTACATCTTCCGCGGTGCCCTGGATACCCACGCCAAGGCCATCAACGAGGAGATGAAGCGGGCCGCCGTCTACGCCATCGCCAGCCTGGCCAAGGAGCCGGTGCCCGACGTGGTGAACGCCGCCTACAAGCTGAAACGCACCACCTTCGGACGCAACTATATCCTCCCGAAAGCCCTCGATCCACGCTTGCTCACCCGCGTATCGTGCGCCGTGGCGAAAGCCGCCATCGAATCCGGCGTGTCTCGCAAGACGATCACCGACTGGGACGGCTACGCCAACCACCTGCGCGAGATGATGGGCTACGATAACAAACTGCTGCGCTCGTTCACCGACATGGCCCGGGCGAACCCCAAGCGGGTGGTATTCGCCGAGGCGAACCACGTGAACATGCTGAAAGCCGCCGCCGAGGCGAAAGCCGAAGGCATCTGCGTACCGATCCTGCTGGGCAACGAGGAGCGCCTGGCCAAGATCGCCGGCGAGGAGAATATCAGCCTGGAGGGTATCGAGATCGTCAACCTCCGCCACGACCGCGAGACGGAACGCCGCCACCGCTACGCACGCATCCTGACCGACAAGAAGTCTCGCGAGGGCGTGACCTACGCCGAGGCTTGCGAGAAGATGGTAGACCGTAACGCGTTCGGTATGATGATGGTGGCCACCGGCGACGCCGACGCGTTCGTGACGGGTGTATACAGCCGCTACTCCGAGGTCACCAAGATGGCGGAGCAGATCATCGGCATCCGCCCGAGCTACAAGCATTTCGGCGCGCTGAACATCCTGACGTGCAAGAAGGGTACGTTCTTCATGGCCGATACGCTGATCAACCGCCACCCGTCCACCGAGGTATTGATCGACATCGCCCGCCTGACGCACGACGCCGTGAAGTTCTTCGCCCACGAGCCGGTGATGGCGATGCTGTCTTACTCCAACTTCGGCTCCGACAAGCAGGGCAGCCCGCTGAAGGTGCACGAGGCCATCGACGTATTGCATACGGCCTATCCTGATATGCTGGTAGACGGCGAGATGCAGGTGAACTTCGCCCTCGACAAGAAGCTGCGCGACGATATGTACCCGTTCAACAAGCTGAAGGGACAAGACGTGAACACCTTGATCTTCCCCAACCTAAGCTCCGCCAACAGCGCCTACAAGCTATTGGACACGCTGGGTATCACCGAGACGATCGGCCCGATCCAGATGGGACTGAACAAGCCGATCCACTTCACCGACGTAGAAAGCTCTACCCGCGACATCGTGAACCTGACCACCGTAGCCGTCGTAGACGCTATCGTACAGGAGCAGATCGATAAAGAGAACAGATAAGCACACGGAACACACGGAACACACGGGTAAACACGGATTTATGATAAGCATTTATCCGTGTGATCCGTGTCATCCGTGTTCAATCTATTTATCCCCAGTTGTAGAGACGGGGCACGCCCCGTCTCATCCCATCAAAATGGTAATTTAGAATACTATCAGATGGTGATGAGACGGGGCGTGCCCCGTCTCTACAACTAGATATATCAACCCTTATAGCTCTCAATATTAGCGATCACCTTCTGGGAAAGCCTTTGCATGCACTGCTCCGAATGCCCGGAGACCTTCGGCGTATACACCACATTATCGAACTGCGTCAAGGTATCCGCGTAACGCCCGATCCCCACCTCATCGCATAAGAAGAAGTTCCGCCGATGCGCGCTCAGCCAACACTGCAGATCCGGGACCCGAAACGTAGGCCCTACCGACGTATTGACCAATATCTTCCGGTTACCAAACAAGCCAAACTCGCCCGCCCCCAAAAGGATCGTGTTACGAGGCAGGCTAGTGCACAGAATATCCACCTCCGGCAGCAACTCCCGCAAAGGCCGGTAAGCGATACCCGCGGCCTCGGCATCCGGCTTACGCGTACGGCTGAAATAAGAAACCTCCGCCCCCAAGAAACGAAGAGCGTCCGCTATCATCCTCCCGGTCCGCCCCAGTCCGACGATACCTACTTTTTGCCCGCCCAGCTCATACGCCTCCTGCTTCCACTGCTTCCCGCCGAAGCCATGCAGCAGCCGTACCAGCTCGCTAATGACATACTCCACGACTCCCTCATCGCCATAGTCGCGGATGCCCAAGACCGTTATCCCCCGCTCACGTGCGGCGGCGATATCCACGTTGGCGCTCGACTCGCTATAGAGCGTGCAGCACATCCCGATGTACCTGATATTCGGGCAAGCCTCGATCACGTTCCTCCGGATCTGCGTATTATAAGAGACGAGCACACAATCCGCCTCCCCGATCCGGCTCACGGTCTCCTCCTCCGTCTCCGGGATGCCGGTATGGCAAACGACCTCTTTCCCCAGCGCCCTCAAATGCTCCACTCCCCAAGTATTCAACCCGGTGGAATCTACCACTACTATTTTCTCAAACATATCTTACTTTATTAGTTTCATTTCCCGCCCTTAGACGTAGACCACGCGGACCACGATCGCAATTAGGCGATACCCAATAGCTCCACCTCAAATATTAAGGTAGAGAAAGCCGGTATCAGCCCCGAGGCACGATTACCATAGCCTAAATCGTAAGGGATGTAAATCATCCATCTATCCCCTACCCGCATTTCTTGAAGAGCCAACTGCCAGCCCTCAATCACTTGACTCAAGCGAAAGGCTTCCGGACAACCCCGTTTCCAGGAGTTATCAAATTCCCTTCCGTTCATCAACGTCCCCTTGTAATGTACGGAAACGACGTTTTCCCGATTGGGCGATACCTTGCCCGCGCCGGCTTGTATTACCTTATATAATATACCGCGGGGTAATGCCTGGGTTCCCTCTTCCGAAGCGATCTCTTCCAAATACAATCGATTCTTCTCTTTGTACTCCTCTTTCCTACTCATATATATAACATTATCTTACATTTATCTCCGCAAATATAGCAAATAGAAACAGAAACGCAATGGCGGGGTAACAGAATAGACATGCCAAACATTCAAACAGTATCATAATATGAACCCCCTGCTTGCTTTTTTTATCATAGATCAAGAAAGCGCAGGGATACGCAAAAAACATGCTATAAAACATACCACGTATAAAATAAGCCCGTATATTTGTGTCGTAAAACATAATTGTAAGGCAAATATGGTAAAAAGATTGTTTAGACGTTACATCGATTTGCTGGGGTTTCAACCTTGGACAATTTGGGTTTACCGCATGTGGTAGACCTCTCGATGAAAAAGAGGAAAGTTTAGGTTAAGGTTAAGGTTATCTGAAGTCCGGGAATAGGTTCATAATAGGTTAAAGATTTAGGTTTAGGTTAAAGGTTTAGGTTAAAGGTTTAGGTTTTCAATTCATTCATTACCCGGACTTCAACGCTTAGGAGAGTTTTAAAACGTACCGCAAGGTGCTGATTTATTAATTAAAAAGAAGATGAGCTATGAAAAGTATTATTAAACATTTCTTGGATAGCTGCTTGAGATCACTCGCCGCTATCGGTCAGTCAGAGTTGACAAAATGGGGTTACAATAAATAAGTAACACCCATTTTGCCGGGAAGGTGAACATTTTGATGTTTCCAAACCATACGCGGTTGCTTGGTACCCTGCCAAACAGCCGCTTTTTGTATCCGCACCTCTATAAACAAGACCTATCTCCCCATCAATATTAACTATTTGACAACTCTCTAATAACATCGTACTTTTGTGAAGAGATTAAAAACAATTGTTGCTCCTAAATAGTTTAATGTAAAGATTACTTTATCTGAAACTCTTTATCACAACATAAAAAGCGAATATGATGGAAGACAAAAAACTTACTGCCGCCAACGGGCGACCCGTAGCGGACAATCAGAACGTACAGACAGTAGGCCCCCGTGGCCCGATGGTATTACAAGATCCTTGGTTTATCGAGAAACTAGCGCACTTCGACCGTGAAGTGATCCCCGAAAGACGTATGCACGCAAAAGGTTCCGGCGCGTTCGGCACCTTTACCGTCACACATGATATCACGAAGTATACGAAAGCGGCTATTTTCAGCGAGGTAGGCAAGAAAACGGAATGCTTTGTCCGTTTCTCCACCGTAGCCGGAGAGCGTGGAGCGGCCGACGCGGAACGTGATATACGTGGATTCGCCATGAAGTTCTACACCGAGGAGGGCAACTGGGACTTGGTAGGCAACAACACCCCGGTATTCTTCTTACGTGATCCGCTGAAATTCCCGGACTTGAATCACGCCGTCAAACGTGACCCAAAAACGAATCTACGAAGCGAGGATAACAACTGGGATTTCTGGACTTTGCTTCCCGAGGCCCTGCATCAGGTAACGATTACGATGAGCCCCCGCGGTATTCCTTACTCATATCGCCATATGCATGGTTTCGGTAGCCATACCTACAGTTTCATCAATGATAAGAACGAACGTATCTGGGTGAAGTTCCATCTAAGGACCCTGCAAGGTATCAAGAACTTGAGTGACGAGGAAGCGGCCGCGATCATCGCCAAGGACCGTGAGTCTCATCAGCGTGATTTGTTCGAGAGCATCGAGCGTGGAGACTTCCCGAAATGGCAGTTCCAGATCCAATTGATGACCGAGGAGCAGGCCGAGACCTATCCGATCAACCCGTTCGACCTCACGAAAGTATGGCCGCATAAGGATTTCCCGCTGATGGATGTCGGTATCCTCGAATTGAACCGTAATCCGGAGAATTATTTCCAAGACGTGGAGCAGGCCGCATTCAACCCGATGAATACAGTCGAAGGTATCGGCTTCTCTCCGGACAAGATGTTACAAGGCCGCCTGTTCTCTTATGGCGATACCCAGCGTTACCGTCTGGGCGTGAACCTAGAGCAGATCCCGGTAAACAAGCCCCGCTGCCCGTTCCATGCCTATCACCGTGACGGAGCGATGCGTATAGACGGAAACTACGGAGCCGCCAAGGGCTATGAGCCTAACAGCTTCGGCGAATGGAAAGATTCTCCCGAGAGGAAGGACCCGCCTTTGAAGGTAAACGGGGATGTTTACAATTACAACGAGCGTGAGTATGATGATGATTACTATAGCCAACCGGGCGACTTATTCCGCCTGATGCCACCGGAAGAGCAACAGTTGTTATTCGGTAATACCGCCCGTGCGATGGGTAACGCCCAACTGTTCATCAAGCAACGCCACGTACGCAATTGCTACAAAGCGGATCCGGCTTATGGCAAGGGAGTAGCGGAAGCGCTAGGTATCTGCCTGGAAGAGGCCTTGAAGGAAACCCGATAAAGCGATAAAGAGAGATAACCCCAGTAATCCTATGGATGAACAGGTTATCTCATTCTTTTTTTAGTAGGATAAGAGAGAATATGCCATGAGACCCCGATACTGATAAGCCCTAATAAAGCTTTCACCCACCAATAGCCAACTAGCAAAAACGAGGTTATGATCGTAGAGAACCACATGATAGCGATCGTGATAATCTTAGAGCGCAGAGGAATGGCCTTATCTTCCACAAAGCCCTTGATATGCGGCCCGAAATAACGGTTACTCATCACCCGGTTATAAAGCTTCTCCGAGCTACGGACATAAAACCAACAGGTCAGCAACCAAAAAGGAGTGGTAGGGAGCAAAGGGACAAAGATGCCGATCGCTCCCAACAGGAGAAAAAGCGTTCCTAACGTAATGTATATGATACGTCTCGTCCCGTTCATCAGCCAACCGTATAATCGGCGATTTGCTTGAAACCATTCAAGAAGTCCGTTATATTCATCCGTTTCTTCCCGGCAAGTTGCAAGGAACGCAGGCGAAGGAAACCGTCCTTCACGGCCACGTCGATATACGATTTATGATCCGTATGGATAGAGCCGACCGGGAAGTTATGCTCCGCCGGACGCTTCTCCGTCTGGTAAACCTTCAATACGATACGTTTGCCATCCGCCGAGATCAATTCCGTCCAAGCGGCTGGATAAGGAGAAAGCCCGCGGACGAAATCATAAATCTTCTTCATCGGCTGGTTCCAATCGATATGGCAAGTCTCCTTGAATATCTTCGGGGCCGGACGCAACTCGGCGGCATCCTTATAGAATTCCTCTTGAGGGATAGCGTCTGTTTTTCCATCCAACAGTAAGTCCACGGTCTCGGTAACCAACCCCGCCCCCATCGCCATCAAGGCATCGTGAACGGTTTCTACATCGTCGGCATCAGCGATCGGCAGATGTTTCTGACGAATAATCTTACCCGTATCGATCTCATGCGTAAGGAAGAAAGTAGTCACGCCGGTCTCCGTATCGCCATTGATAACCGCCCAGTTGATCGGAGCGGCACCCCGGTATTGCGGAAGCAAGGAGCCGTGCAGGTTAAACGTTCCCAGGCGGGGCATATTCCAAACCACCTCCGGCAGCATACGAAACGCCACCACGATCTGCAGATCCGCCCGCAAGGCACGCAGTTCCTCCAAAAACACCTCGTCCTTCAACTTCTCGGGCTGCAAGACCGGAAGGCCCACCGATACGGCATATTGCTTCACAGCGCTCGGCTGTAGCACGCTACCATGACGGCCCATCGGTTTATCCGGCATCGTAATGACACCTACCACATTATACCCACCTTCTACCAAGGCACGCAGGCTCTCCACGGCGAAATCGGGAGTGCCCATATATACGATTCGTAAATCCTCTTTCTTCATGTATACTAAATTGGATCTGTTTTTAACAAGTTAATCCCCGGAAAAGTTATCGACCAATACTTCCCGATAGGAATTAAATATCTTCGATTTCGACATAAAGCCGATATAATGACCATTCTCATCAACCACCGGAAGATTCCACGCTTTCGTATCGTCAAACGTCTGCATGATCTGATCCATCGGCGTATTGATTACGATCTTGGACGGGGCGGAAACCATAAACTTCGATACATGGAAACGGTTATACAACTCCGGACGGAACATGATATTCCGGATATTATCCAGCAAGACGATACCGAGCAACACGCCCCGCTCGTCTACGACCGGGAAGGTGTTACGCCCGCTTCGGGAAATCACCTTTACCATATCGCCCAACGTCATCTCCGGAGACACCATCTGGAAATCCTTCTCTATCACGCTATCCACCTGCAACAAGGTAAGCACCGCCCGGTCCTTATGGTGCGTCAGCAACTCGCCTTTCTGCGCCAAACGCATGGAGTAGATGCTATGAGGCTCGAACATAAGGATCGTGATATAGGAACTGATCGAGACGATCATCAAGGGCAGGAACAAATCATACCCACCCGTCAGCTCGGCGATCAGGAAAACCCCGGTCAAAGGAGCGTGCATCACCCCGGACATGATACCCGCCATGCCCAGCAAGGCGAAATTCTTCTCCGAGATATACATCGTAAACGGGAAATAATTAGACGTATGCGCAAAGATAAAACCGGCGATACAGCCCAAATACAAACTAGGAGCGAAAATACCACCGCAACCCCCTCCGGCATTCGTGGCACTGGAAGCGAACACCTTCGTAAGCAAGATCAAGGTCAAGAAGATCAAGACCCCGAAATACGTATCGTTCAGATCGTAAAACAAACTCTTGTCCATGATATGCGAGAACTGCCCGTTCAGCAACGAGCCGATTGTATCATAGCCCTCACCATATAGCGGCGGAAACAGGAATATCAAGATACTCAGCATCACACCGCCCAACATGAACTTCTTCCAATACACACCCAGCTTCCGGTACATCCCTTCCACCTTGTTCATCACACGGGTAAAATAAAGGGATACCAATCCGCAAAAAACACCCAGCAAGAGCACGTAAGGAATACGCTCGATCTCGAACGCCTCGGTCTGCGAGAACTTAAACATAGCCTCAGTACCGGTAAAGATATAAGACATCGTAGCCGCCGTCACCGACGAGATCAGCAATGGAAGCACGGAAGTCATCGTAAGGTCCAGCATCAACACCTCGATCACGAACACCAACCCGGCGATAGGCGCCTTAAAGATACCGGCGATAGCTCCGGCGGCACCACATCCCACGAGCAGCATCAAGGTCTTTTGCTCCATCTTGAATATCCGCCCCAGATTAGAGCCGATAGCCGCCCCCGTCAATACGATAGGAGCCTCCGCTCCGACCGATCCACCAAAGCCGATCGTCACGGAGCTGGCTACGATAGAGGTCCATGTATTATGCGGCTTGATACGGCTCTTTCGTTGCGAGATAGCGTATAAGATCTTCGTCACGCCATGACCGATATCATCCCGCACGATGTATTTCACGAACAGTCCGGCCAGCAGGATGCCGATCACCGGATAAAGCAAATAGAGATAATTCACGCCATCGGCATTAAAATTGCCCGTCAATAAGTGCTGTATGAAATGGATCAGCTGCTTTAGGATGATGGCGGCAGCGGCCGTACAAAGTCCTACGATAAAACTGATCATAAGGATGAAATGCTTCTCCTTGATGCGCTTTTCTCTCCACAGCAAGAACTTATAGAATAAACCTTCGTTTGCCATTTTAAATACCTTTACCTGTAAACACTGTTTTAACTGTATAAATGAGAATCGTTATGTCCAGAATCAAGGACATATTCTCATAGTATAATATATCATATTCCAAGCGCTCGATCATCTCATCCACGCTGCCGGCATATCCATACTTCACCATACCCAACGAGGTGATTCCCGGACGTACGTTATGCAGCAAATAGTAGAAGGGAGCTTTCCTCACGATCCGCTCGATAAAATATTTACGTTCCGGACGGGGGCCGACTAGCGACATATCCCCCTTCAGCACGTTCCAGAACTGAGGCAACTCGTCCAAGCGATATTTCCGCATCACCCGTCCGAAGGGAGTAATACGGCAATCGTCCTCGGAAGAGAGCAACGGGCCTTCCTCCTCGGCATTCGTGTACATCGTGCGAAACTTATAGATCATGAAAGGCTCGCCCATGTATCCGATCCGTTCCTGACAGAAAAACACCGGACCGGGGGAATCCCTCTTCACCCGCCAAGCGATATACAGGAACAAAGGGGATAAGAGCACCAAGAATATCAGAGATAACGTCTTATCCATAAATAGCTTGACATTCTGCTCGATGGGCAAGAAGTTATTATCCGTCACGTCCACCAACGGAACGCCCTTTATCGCCTTAATCTTTACTTGCGATAATGAACTGGACTTGTCCGCCAATATCTTGATCGGCCGTTTGTAGCAATATAAGGAATACAAGATATCCATCAAACGACTATTATCCACCGTCTCCAAGGCGACAACCAGCTCATCCACCTTTTTCTCCTCCACGATCGCCGGCAAAGATTCCAAATGGGACTCGGAAACAAAACCGACAATATTATAACCCAACCCATACAGGTCATCGGCAATACACGTCGCTTTCTTCCCCGCCCCGATCATCAATACGTTCAACGCCCATTCTCTGCTCTTTATCTTCCGTAACCCGGCCTGCGTAATCAATAACCGGGGAACATATGTCAAAATAAACTGCAATCCCCATAAAGAGAAAAACATATCATAATACACATGATAGGAACGGGGCAAGTCGTTCAACACCATGGCAAAAAACAAGATCACGACACCGATCGACACACTTCCAAGGGTAGAGAACAACTCGGCAAGCCTCGACTTACCGAACGGCTTATTATAATAGCCGGAAAACCAATATAACACGAACCAGAAAAACGGGATCAATAGCTGCCCCTTCAACGAGGGGATATGCAGCAAAAAGACCCCAACGGTATCAAACCCTTCATACACCGCCACCTCTTCATAGCGTATCAAGTTAAATAATAACCAGACAACCGACGACGCTATAAAATCCGAGACAATATATTTTCCGGCTTGTACGCTTTTTTTCATCCTTATCTAATTACCTGCACAAGGCCACCGGCTCCTAGCTTGATAATACCGGACGGAGCGGCCTTGCTCATATCGTCCTGACGATAACTCACGATATAATCCACACCCTCCTTGATCGCCTCCGATACCTCGCTGAAATTAGTGGGGGAAGGCTCGCCACTTACGTTGGCGGAAGTAGACACCAAAGGCTTACGGAAACGCTCGCACAAATTCTTGGAGAACTCCTCGTTCGTGATACGGATACCCACACTGCCATCGGCTCCCAATAGATTTATCGCCAAGTTCTTGGCACTCGGGTATATGATAGTCAACGGCTTATCAGACACACCGATCAAGTCCCAAGCGATATCAGGAATATCCGACACGTATCTATCCAATTTAGCCTCGCTATCTATCAAGACCAACATAGCCTTATTGTCCGCCCTTCGCTTTAGCTCGTACACTCTTTGTACGGCTTTCTCATTGGTCGCATCGCAACCAATTCCCCAGATAGTATCTGTAGGATAAAGTATTATGCCGCCTGCAGCCATCACTTCGCAAGCTTTTTTAATATCTTCCGTCATTGTATTTTATAATATTTAGGCAAATGTACGAATCATTCTCCTACTTCAAAAAAATAACAACAAAAAAACTATTTTCTTTAAGCCATACCGGATATACCATATTTAATTTCTAACTTTACGGGTTCAAAATACATTGCGGGAATCTCGCCTTTGCCATACGGTCGATTAAGAATGACAAGGTGTCCGCAGTATCAAGCAAGCAAAAAAGAAAAAACAATATATAATGATTAACAAATGGAACTTTCAAACCCCATCAGAAGAAGAGTTACATAAGAGAGACCAACTGGTGGCTGAATTGGGATTCAGTCCGGTGATCTGTCTTTTGCTCGTTCAACGAGGTATCACTTCGATCGAAGAGGCGAAGAAATTCTTTAAACCCAGCTTGAACGATTTGCACGACCCGTTCCTTATGCCAGATATGGATAAGGCGGTGAAGCGCTTGAACAAAGCCTTGGGAAATAAAGAAAAGATTTTAATCTACGGCGATTACGACGTGGATGGAACGACGGCGGTATCGCTCGTCTTCAAGTATTTAAGACCTTACTCGTCTACCTTGGATTTCTATATCCCGGACCGGTACGACGAGGGGTATGGTATCTCTTACAAGGGCATCGATTATGCCGCCGAGAACGGCGTATCGCTAGTTATCTCGCTGGATTGCGGTATCAAGGCGATAGAGAAAATCGAGTACGCCAAAGAGAAAGGCATCGACTTTATTATCTGCGACCATCATATGCCGGACACCACTTTGCCGGACGCTATCGCCGTATTGGATGCCAAGCGCTCGGATTCTATCTATCCGTATGAGCATTTGTCGGGTTGCGGAGTGGGATTCAAGTTCATGCAGGCATTCGCCAAGAGCAATAATTTCCCGTGTGCGGATCTGGAGAAGTTACTGGAGCTGACAGCGGTAAGTATCGCCTCGGATATTGTCCCGATCACGGGAGAGAACCGTATCCTCGCCTATTACGGGCTGAAGCAGTTGAACAGCAACCCCAGCCTCGGCCTGAAAGGGATCATCGACATTTGCGGATTGACCGGGAAGGAGATCACGATCAGTGATATCGTCTTCAAGATCGGTCCCCGTATTAACGCCTCCGGCCGTATGATGAACGGGAAAGAGGCGGTGGAACTGCTACTATCTAAGGATAGCGCCAGTGCCAAGGAAAAGAGCGAGAGCATCAACCAATACAACGAGGAACGCCGGGAATTGGACAAGAAGATCACCGACGAGGCGAACGCCATCATCGATGAGGTGCAGAACATGGAGGACCGGAAGGCGATCGTGGTGTATAACCAAGGATGGCATAAGGGTGTGATCGGTATCGTAGCGTCCCGGTTGACCGAGAAGTATTACCGTCCGGCGGTCGTCCTCACCAAATCGTCCGAGTTGATCACCGGATCGGCACGTTCCGTAACGGGTTTCGATATCTACAAGGCGATAGAGAGTTGCCGGGATTTATTGGAGAATTTCGGGGGGCATACCTACGCCGCCGGACTTTCCCTGCGAGAGGAGAACCTAGAGGCTTTCACCGATCGTTTCTTGAAGATCGCCTCCGAGGAGATCATACCGGAACAGATGATCCCGCAGATCGACATCGACGCCATTTTGGATTTGAAAGAGATCAACCAGAAGTTCGTGAACGACTTGAAGAAGATGAGCCCGTTCGGACCGGACAACCAGAAACCCATGTTCTGCTCGCTCGGCGTAAAGGACTACGGTACCAGCAAACTCGTAGGCAAGGAACTGGAACATATCAAGTTGGAATTGATCGACGGAAACTCAAGCACCCCCATGCATGCCATCGCTTTCGGCATGCATAGGTACAACAGCCATATTAAGGGAATGAAGCCTTTCAACATCTGTTACACGGTAGAGGAGAACACCTACAACGGGAACACCTCTATCCAACTGATGATCAAAGACATCAAACCCGACGATATATGAAGAGGACAGGTGGACGTCTACCATAAGATATTAGAGAAGTATTGGGGATACCCTGCTTTTCGCCCCTTGCAGGAGGATATTATCCATTCCGTCTGTGCCGGAAAAGATACGCTTGGGCTGATGCCTACCGGTGGTGGTAAATCCATCACCTTTCAGGTACCGGTCTTAGCGATGGAAGGGATTTGCATCGTCGTCACTCCCTTGATCGCCTTGATGAAAGACCAAGTAGAGAACCTACGCCGGGTCGGTATCAAGGCTACGGCTATTTATTCGGGCATGAGCCGGCAAGAGATTATCACGCAACTGGAGAATTGTATCTTCGGGGGGTATAAGTTCTTGTATGTCTCCCCGGAAAGGCTTAGTACGGATATTTTTCGGGTCAAGATGAAGGCCATGCAAGTTTGTCTGCTCGTGATCGACGAAAGTCACTGTATCTCGCAGTGG
Source organism: Parabacteroides sp. (assembly GCA_028689545.1). GTDB lineage: Bacteria > Bacteroidota > Bacteroidia > Bacteroidales > Tannerellaceae > Parabacteroides. The sequence goes on along the minus strand of JAQVCX010000040.1, from coordinate 3,110 downwards.
GGATACGATTTCCGTCCTTCTTACCTCAACATCGCTGAGGTCCGGGACTTATTGCCGGGTGTCCCGGTACTGGCCCTGACCGCTACGGCTACCCCGGAAGTAGTGAATGACATACAAGAGCGCCTACGGTTCAAGGAGAAGAACGTCTTCCAGAAGAGCTTCGCCCGCAAGAATCTGGCTTATATTGTCCGTCGGACGGAGGATAAGCTGAATACGCTCGTCTATATATTAGGGAAGGTTCCGGGTACGGCCATCGTATATGTCCGCAACCGGAAACGCACCAAGGAGATCGCCGTCATGCTGCAACAAGCAGGTATCTCCGCCGATTTCTTCCATGCCGGATTAAATCGTGACGAGAAAGAATTGCGCCAAGCCCGCTGGAAAAACAACGAGTGCCGGGTAATCGTATCGACCAACGCTTTTGGTATGGGTATCGATAAACCGGACGTACGATTGGTCGTGCATATGGATATGCCGGGATCGCTGGAGGAATATTATCAAGAGGCCGGACGTGGGGGGCGTGATGAGAAGAAAGCGTTCGCCGTGGCTCTTTGTTCCTCCACGGACAGCGCCAAGCTAAAGAAACGGCTGGCAGATGAGTTCCCGGACAAGGAGTTTATCTACCGGGTCTATGAGGCGTTGGGTAATTATTACCAGATCGCCGTGGGGTACGGGCTAGATACGGTACACGATTTCTCGTTGACGGATTTCTGTTCCGCTTACAAGTTCTCCTTGCTACAAGCGCATCATGCCTTGAAGATTCTAGGGTTATCGGGCTACATTGAGTATACGGAGGAGGTGGAAAACGCTTCCCGCCTGATGTTCACGGCTACCCGTGAGGGGCTTTACAAATACTTGAATGAGAACAAGCGCACAGATGAGGTGATCCAGACGATCTTGCGCTCTTACACCGGGTTATTCGCGGATTTTGTTTATATCGATGAGAGTGTAATCGCTACCCGTGCGAGAGTAACGCCTCACGAGGTGTATGAAACCTTGGTGGGTCTATCCAAATACCGGATCGTAAACTACATCCCGCATAAGAAAACACCGTTGATTATCTATACCCAGACCCGGGAGGAACAGCGGTATCTTTCCATACCCCGCTCGGCGTATGAGGAGCGCAAGGAGCGTTTCGGGAAACGGATCGAGAAGGTGCTGGAGTATATCAACGAGGAACGGGCGTGCCGTAGCCGCATGCTCCTATCCTATTTCGGCGAGGAAGATTCCGCCCCTTGTGGCTGTTGCGACGTATGTCTATCGAAGCATGAATCGCGGCTTATGAATTGGGAGTTCAGCGCTATCCGGGAAAATCTCGTAAAGGCATTGGCCGGGGAATCCCCTACTCCCGTGAAGGAACTTATTGAGAAATCACCTTTCACCCAAGAGAAAAGCCTCACAGCCATCCGCTTTCTGGCGGATCAAGATCACCGATTCACTTTAAGCGACGGCTATCTATCGTACGAGGATTCAGCAAAATAGCACGATGCCCATCGTAAGCTACTTAGAATGCCCATTGTTAGCTTGCTACAATGCCCATCATAAGGAGCTTACGATGGGCATTGTAATAAACCAAGTATCACTGCTTATAATTACTTCGACTAGATACTTGTTTTTCCGTCGGAAAATCGGCGGGAACCTTTTGGGTTACCTTGCCGGTAGCGGCCCATTCCGCACCTCTTAACAAGGTGATCTGAAAACCGGCGCATTGCATAGCCGGACAATTCTCTACCGTTTCCCCCGCATGCCCTAGCATCGTATGGAATATACGGGCATTCCCATAATCAACCGTAAAGATCAACGGTTCCTCACGGGTGGAGCCTCCGGTCTCCTTGTCCGAATAAGCGGTATACAAGCAATCCTTTATATTTCCCGGGCCACGCATACGATCATATAACTCATCCTTCGCATGTTTCCATTTGTTCGGCAGTCCCTTCATGATCGGATGCTCATGGTTCCGGGCATTCAGCACATACTCATGTTGTTTGCCATGAGAGCCACCCATGCCCGCCGAGCTATCCTTTATCAACTTACCATCGCTCCAATATACATAGGGTCCCGCTTTCTCATCCCGGTTCTCCCAACCGCCCAAGGCACAAATCTTATTGTATTCCGGCCAGTTCACGAAGGCGTTATCTGCGGCATGATAGACCACGACACCTCCACCCCCTTGCACATACTCCAAAAAACGATGGTTGGTCTCTTCCGGCCAAGCATCCCCGTTATAATCCAGCACCACCAACTCGTAAGGGCTGAAATCCAAGACAAAGCCAGACATATCCTTCCCCGCCTCCGGAGAGACTGCGAAATCCACGGAGAAATGTCCCGAGTTCTCCAATATCTGTTTGAGCACCACATGGCTCACCTGCCAATTATGGTTATTCTGCCCCGTTATCAATAACGTCTTGATCGGCTTACGGGCCGACATACCGCATACAACCAGTAAAGCCGTCAAAAGGAAAACGATCTTCCTACAAAACACATGTCTCATGATATAAATCATATTTAAGTAAACAATTGATTATCCGTCTTTATTTATCATAACAAAGAGAAGCGGCACCGAATAGCCCCGGATTCTCGAGCTTAGAGAAACGTATCCTCAAGTTCTTGATAGAGTTTGGATAAGCGAAATCTTTCAAGTCCTCATACATGCTCTCCTCAAACAACTCATGGGCGGCGGTTACCGAGCCTCCGAAGACGATCATCTCCGGATCTACCGTCAACACCACGATCTTGACAGCGGCGGCCACATGTACGCCCAACTGCCGATAAGCCTCCAGCGCCCGCTCGTCCTTCCGCACCGCACGAGTGTACATCTCCTTCCCATCCACGCCCCATACGTTCATGAAATAGGAACCGCTACAGAAATACTCCAAGACTTGTCCTTGGTAAGGTATCATGCCAAACTCACCCGAGCCACAATTAGCGTCGGCCAGCAGCTTACCTTTCTGGATAATTCCACCTCCCAAGCCCGTACCAACGGTGAGGCCCACAAAGTTATCAACCGTCTTCACGTAGCCAAAGATACGCTCACCCAAAGCAAAGCAATTCGCGTCGTTATCCACATAAACGGGCACGGAGAAGCGAGCCTCCAAGATCTCCTTCAAATG
>JAQVCX010000002.1 GCA_028689545.1 Parabacteroides sp. | reverse complement strand
ATGTAGGTGTTGAGCCAGGAAGTGAAAGCAAATATATAGTTAAACCCGTATCGGTCACTAAAGAGCCGGTCGTATCTATCGGAGGATTCAAGGTGATGCACGACTATGGGATCAATGATATTCCGGCCGATTATGCGGGGATCGTATTAATAGGTGGCATGAGCTGGTTCACTCCGGAGGCCGAGGCCATTGTTCCTCTGGTAAAAGAGGCTATCGAGAAGAAGAGGCTGGTAGCCGGAATTTGTAACGCCTCCGTTTTTCTTGGTATGCACGGTTTCTTGAATCATGTAAATCATACCAGCAACGGATTGGATTACCTCAAGCAATTCGCCGGACCCAATTATACGGGTGAAAGCCTTTATATAAATGAACAGGCTGTCAGAGCCGGAAACATTGTAACCGCCAACGGATTTGCCGCCTTGGAGTTCTGCCGTGAAATACTTTATGCGCTGGAGGCAGACTCTTCCCAAAAGATAGAGAGAAGCTATCGGATGAACAAAGCTGGGGTTTGGGAAGAGCCTGAAGTGGGATAAATTATTATCGCGGTTATGGCCTACTTCTCGACCACTAAATACAACCGGCCCCTATTCGCCAACTGCGTCATTAGCCCTATCTTTTTCAAGAAGCGGCCGAAGACGGAGACATTGCTCATCGGAAGTTTTACGCCGCTCTTTTTTTGTAGCGAGAGGTAGATCTCTCCGGCGGAGATCTTCAAGCCTTCCTCCTTGTCTGAAGCGGGACGATAATATTGGAAAAACAGATCCTCGAACAAGGGACGCTGTTGAAACGCCTCGTTCGCTTGCATCTGCGAGGCCTCCTCCTCGTGCGTCAGCCAGTAACGCTCGTTATTATTCAACGCGGCGACCGCTTGCGCGTAAAGCTGGAGATAATCGATAGGCTGGGCATTGTCTATCAAGCCTTTCACCTCGATACAGATGAATCGGCGACTGCCGGAAGGATCGCCCAGCAAATCCGTGTGGTTGCTCGTGGCGATAAATGAGGCGTAACGCTTCACCGACTCCACCTGCGTGCCATAAGGCTTGCGCAGATTTACGACCGGCTTCTGCAACAGGTGTTTCAAGAAACCTTGATGCCTAGCGCTCACTTGGTCGAACTCGTCAATATTGATCAATCCGAAACGAGTAAGATACAGTTCGGCATCCCGCTTCTTGCTGAAATCGATGCTGTCCGTGTAATACTTATTCAAGTCCGGAGGCAATAGATTGAAGCAGAACGTGGACTTCCCGCACCCTTGCCCACCCACCAAGAGCGGGGAAAGGCTGTTGCCATGCTGTTTGTCACGCCCCTGCCAATGCGCCACCATAGATAGGAACCAGGTGTAAAACAACTGTTCCCACCGCATGTTATCGCAAGGGATGCGCATGGCCAGCGGATGGATACGATCCTTGCCATCCCATACGGGCAAACGGGTCAAATAGTCCTCGATAGGCAGATAGTTCGGGGTACGGTCTGAAAAAACGAAACGCCGTACATCCCTGTCCCATAGCTGCAATCCTTCTTTCTGGGCATTCAGGGCGACACTGTTCAGCACACGATCCGTCACGGGGCGATAGTCGAAACAGAACGTGTTTTTCTCCCGATATTCCGGTCCGCCGGACATCAGATTATACCGGAAATCGTAACGACGATTCATAAACTCCTCCATTTTCAGGCTCTGTAGCTGCTCCGGCTTGTAAAGGGACGTACAGCCAAAGTCCGAATCGGAGGCTAAGCGGTAAGACTGCCTCAAAGTCTCCCGGATCTCCACTTCCGAGATCAGATTCCCCAGATAGAGCATCGTCCACTTCACGCAATCCTCCTCTTCCACCCCCGCCACGAAACAAAGTCTGCCGAGCGTGACCAGCAAAGGCTTGAAATCCATCTTTATGCTCAAACTCCCATGCTCCTCCAAGGCCCGCTGCAAAGCGAACTCATATTGGATGGCGACGTAGCGATATTGGTCATAAAGCGTCTTCCCGGCACTCTCTACCGGTATCGGCACCTGTTTCTCGAACCGCTCCTGATAGGCGCTTTCGTCGGGCATCTCCACCGGCTGCTCCAGATGGATGGTAAGCGCGCCCGGATTGTAATACACCCCGGGATCATAACTGAGGCGGCACCCCATCTCCAACACCGGACGTTTCAACTCGATGGGATAAGCGAGGCGCGGCTCATACGTCTTGAGCGCATGCCGGTAAGCGTGCGCGTGAAAAACCTCGGCATCCGTACGCGAACGGGGGAGCGACCCATCGGGATACGTATAAGCCACCACGAACTTCACGCTCCGTCCGCTAGAGCCGATCATAGCGAACAGAGTCTGCGGATATTCCACTATTTTCTGTTTCAAGGACAAAGCCTCGTCTATACTCTTCAATCGATTGATCTCCAGCAAAACCCAGCCATTGTATTCTTTCAATTCCCCTTTCCGGAAAGTCCCGGCAAAAAGCAACTGCGGTAATTTCCGGGTAAACGAATAACGTTTATCGGAATAAGCCCGGCTTAACTTCTCACGAAAGAGCGCAAGCTTATCCCTCGTCTGCTCGTCCTTTACCCACGCCACGATCTCCTCCATACGCATCGCCCGTTGCGCCACGGTATGGGAGTAGGCTGTTTGCTTGGTTATTTTCATGTCTAATATGTCATTTAAAAAGTTGAACTACTTATATTTACAGTTTTCCCCTAGAAAAACAAATGTTTTCATAGCTAAAAACTTTTGTTTCCTCCGCAGGAAACAGTTGTTTTCATTAGGGGAAACATTTGTTTTCCTATAGGGAAACAGTTGTTTTCCCTTAGAGAAACAATTCGTTCGTCTAAGGGTAACTATTTGTTCGCCTAAAGGAAACTCCTATCAGCTCCTATTCCTTCGTCCAGCGGTAGCCACTCTGCCAAGCATCAAAGACTGGCTCATCCTTCACGCCATACAATCTAAAAATCTGGCGGATATACTGTTGGTCTTCGGGCGAGAAAGCTCTTTCCTTGCGTTTAAACTGATAAAACTTATTCCTGCCATAGGCCATCAATAGGCGTTGCTTGATGCGTTTCGCCTCCAGGTAAGGAATCCGGTCTAATAGGTGATCCATGCCGACAGCGTATTGCACGGGAGTATCCGCCATGAAGGCCGCGCATTTTCCGGCAGGATCGGTACGTGCGGGATTCATTACGCTCACCGCCCAAAGCGTATCGGGGATAAAACGGATGATTTGATGCCGCAAGCAGTGGCTGGCATTCTTGCAGTTTCCGTTAAAACAATGTACAAAGCCTGTCGGCACCATAGCGTAATCGATTTTTTCTATCATATCTCTTAGATTTTCAGTATGCCTCAAATATAACGCTTATTCTCTTCATCCGCAAAGGAAAATACATGAAAATCAGCAATAAGTGGTAGATACCATAGAATAATTGTAGATGTTTTCGTATCTACCACCTATAGGTAAGGATCTCATCCATAATGAGTACAGAATAGAGTGGTAGATATTGTAGATGTTTTCACAAACTCTGGGAGGTAGAAAGTCTAGGATATTTTATATCGTTATTGCCTGTTTATAATCCGTGATTGAAGTGACAGACGAAATCGCCACCTTTATAACCCCATCCAACTTGTTCTCGAAAACACGGTAAGCCTCCTCTATCTCGCTCAATGGATACTTATGGGTAATAAGAGGAGTCGTGTCTAGCTTGCCTTCTTCTATCAAGTTGAGAATCTCGGCGCAATCACAGCCATCCACACCACCTGTCTTGAAAGTCAAGTTTTTACCGTACATATTTGGCAAAGGAAGAAGCTGAGGTTTATCATAGAGGGCGACGATGGTGACAAGGGCGTTCGGACGGGCACAATCCCATGCCAAGCGGAAGGTGTCCTCACTCCCCGCTACCTCCAATACGACATCCGCGCCACCATGATCGCTGTTACGAAGAACAAACTCCTTACAGTTTTCGGGATCAGTCACCAATACATTCGGATAACGCTGGCGAACGAACCGGGCTCTTTCCGGAGACTTCTCGCAAACAATGATACGCCGTGGCTTCTTCAACAGCACGCACAACAAAGTACAGATTCCCGTAGGACCAGCGCCAATGATGAGAACCGTATCCTCCTCCGAGATCTCCGAGATACGGGCAGCCCAAAAACCGGTAGCCAGCACATCACCGACCAGCAAAGCCTGCTCGTCGCTAACCGTAGCCGGGATGCGATTCAAGCCTCGATCCGCATAAGGAACCCGGACATACTCCGCCTGACCGCCATCGATACGACAGCCCAACGCCCAACCGCCATTGGGATCGGTACAATTATTGACATATCCACGCCGGCAGAAGAAACACTCTCCGCAAAAGGTCTCCACATTCACGGTCACCCTGTCACCCGGCTCGACCGAAGTGATATCGGCACCCACCTTCTCTACCACGCCCACCATCTCGTGTCCAACGGTTATACCGGGTACCGCACGTGGCACGCTACCGTGTTTGATATGAAGATCGCTAGAGCAGATACTACCCAAAGTCACACGTACGATAGCGTCTCGTGAATCCTTTATTTCCGGTATCGGTTTCTCCCGCAACTCAAATTTCCCTTGTTCAATATAAGTGTACGCAAGCATGATATTTTATTCTTTTAATAATCGTCTCGCAAAGATAAGAATCCTCTCGCCAAAAATGGCATACCCACGTTCCGTTATCTTTCTCAGTAAATCTTTCCGAACCGCCTCCGGTAAATCTCTCTCACGGCTCAAAATCCAGAGATATTTATCCGTGCTGCTTCCTATCACCGCATATTGATAATCCGCGTCAAGTTCTAGGATGTAATAATCCGCATAGAACCATAAGAAGAAAGCCACTTTCAGTTTCCCCGGATTGTTTTTAGGATCCGGCTGTTTCGCACGGCCGGTGGCTTTCTTGTGAACGCCGTCTTTATATCCTTCGTTCTCCACACGGATCTTTCCGTCCGGAAGCAACGTATACGTGGCCGTCACATTCGTCATGCCCCTCTCGAAACGATTTTCGTAACGGGCGATTTCATACCATCTCCCCATGTACCTCTTGACATCCAGTTCCGGTACGGTATGATGATCTGTTATATTCATAAGTTTCTCTATGGTCGGGTAAACGTATGTAAACCCTGATTCCAGCAATTTAGTGGGATGAACGGTTTGCCCTTTTGTCACAAACGACGCTCCCTCGCCAAACTTCAGCCGGAAGAAGAACTTTGGCAAAGGAATGATCCAACGGATCTTATCCGCTCTCGCTAACGCATGAGCCAACTGCTTTTGGGTGATACGATCTGGAGAAACCAAATTCACCACGCCCTTCATCTGCCTATTCCGTATTATATACCCCAAAGAGCGGCATAGATCAAACAGGCTGATCCATGGAAAACGCTGTTGCCCGCTACCGATCACGACACTTACTCGTGAGAGGCGTTGCAAACGAAGCATCTCTTTCAAAGCCCCTCCATCCTCGGACAATACGACACCAAAACGGGTAATGACAAACCTCACGTCCGATGAGCATGCGGACGCTTCCTCCTCCCACGCCCCACACAACCGAGCCAAGAAATCCATTCCCCGACAATCATGATACTCGTCATATTCCCCGAAAGCCGGATAATAGCCTACGGCAGAGGCCGAGATAAACAACTCAGGCTTCACCTTCCTCGTGTTTATGGCACGTACCAACTGGCGAGTCACAAGAATGCGGCTGTCATATAATTCCTGTTTGTAAGTTTTTGTCCAACGCTTATTAATGGAAGCGCCCGCCAGATTAATGACGACTTCACTAGATTCCACGCATCGGCATAACTCATCAAAACGATCTTCCTTAAACAAATTCCGTCCTAAAGGGATAACATCATATCCTTTTCCCTCCAAAAAAGAGGAAAGATGCTGACCGATATATCCGCTCGCCCCGCTGATCGCTACTCTCATAATCAATACTTTTCTATTAAAACAAATCCACAAGCTATTTAGATGGCAATTTCCGGCTTTATTTAAAAAACACTATATTTGTCCTTATTTAATAGCGACTGAATCATGGCAGACAATTATCTGGAGAATAAATATGCGGAATACCAAGCCCGGAAATCCTCCGGCGCTAGAACGGGACATACTACGAAGACACTTCATAAAACAAGAAGAGTCTTCATCACCGGTGGAGCCGAGGGAATCGGGAAAGCGATCGTAAAAGCTTTCAGAAGTGCCGGACATCGCGTAGCCTTCTGCGACAAGAATGAGACTTTGGGAAAAGAGACTGCCCTACAAACCGGGACGCAATTCCATCTCGTGGACGTAAGTGATAAAACCGCGTTGGAAGATTGCCTGCGAAAGATCATCGAGGAGTGGGGAGATATTGATATTATCATCAATAACGCGGGTATCAGTCAGTTCTCGCCCATCACGGAAACAAGCGTAGAGGATTTCGACAAGATCGTATCCATAAACTTACGCCCGGCGTTTATCACCTCCCGGCAATTAGCACTCCATCGGCAATCCCTTGATACGCCGAACCCATACGGCAGGATCATCAACATCTGCTCCACCCGTTACTTGATGAGTGAACCCGGTAGCGAGGGATATGCCGCCTCGAAAGGAGGTATCTATTCCTTGACGCATGCGCTAGCCTTATCACTTTCGGAATGGCACATCACGGTAAACTCCATCGCCCCCGGCTGGATACAGAATAAGGATTACGACCAGCTCCGCCCCGAAGACCATGCCCAACATCCATCCGGACGAGTAGGCAAGCCGGAGGACATCGCCCGCATGTGCCTATTCCTTTGTCAAGAGGAGAACGATTTCATTAATGGCGAGAATATTACGATAGACGGAGGGATGACCAAGAAAATGATCTATCTGGATTAAAACTTTTATGTAAACCCTCTTATTCCCAATTATCATGCAAAAGATCATAGAGCCTACTTGTGTAGATTGTGGTACACAAAACTGTAAATTTAAGGATCGTACCTATCCCGATTTCTGCTTGACAACCCATCTGGATCCCAAGGATCTTGAATGGGCCCTAGAACGGTATGAGGAGGGAAATAATCATGAAGTAATGGTAGCCAGCGCCGAAGTTGAATATGAGGGCTATTGTCGCTGGACCCGTGTTGAGGAAATCATGGTATTCGCCCGCAAGATCAATGCCCATAAGATTGGCATCGCCAATTGTATCGGTTTAGTGAACGAGGCTCGTATTTTCGCTCGTATCTTACGGGCAAATGGTTTCGAGCCTTATTCCGTCATCTGTAAGGTGGCGGGGAAAGAGAAGTCCTCTATTGGTATTCCCAAAGAATGCGAGTCCATCGGAGCTTCCATGTGTAACCCAATCCTACAAGCTCGCTTGCTCAACCAGGCACAAACAGATTTGAATGTCGTAATCGGACTTTGCGTAGGACACGACAGCCTGTTTTACAAATACTCAGACGCTTACGCTACGACCTTAGTCACCAAAGATCGTGTAACCGGCAACAATCCTGCCGCGGCACTCTATACAGCAAATTCTTATTACCGAAAAAAACTATCGTTAGATAATAAATAGAATCATCTATGAATCACGGTTTCACACAAATGAACTTGCATCTGATCACAGCCAACTGCTATCCTCACAACTTACGTTCACAACGTGTATTAGAGAAAAATGGATTTATATACGAAGGACTGCTTCATCAAGCGGAGTTAATATATAATGGGCAAATATATGACCACCTATGCTATTATCTTGAGAATCCTTCCTTATCCAATAAAGACAATATCTTATGATTGTAGTGATAATGGATTTATATACGCTCAAGTGAAATGTACACCGATGAAACGGACGGGGCCTATGTGAAAAGCACATTCGCTAATTTCCTCAAAATAGCTTGATAAGCCGGTATCGAGTCCTTACGTAAACGAACACCATCCTCTCCGTGCATATCCCCGTCAACAGGCAGGCATAAGCTGAGGCAAGGAATAGGCGGCAACAAATCCGGAAGCCCTTTGCCATACTCCCAAGTCTCATCGGGCTCCGCTTTATGCAAGAAATTACAGGGATAGCCGCTTTCTTGGAGCAGACTGACTATTTGAAAGCCCGCAAGAATATCAAACCCACGATCATTCTCTATCGTAAACATCGCCTCATCTTCCCAGCCCTCATTCGTCACATCCAAGACTACCGCATGATCGATCTCACAAGATAATCCGGAGAGATAGCGCATTACCTCAACAGCGCCCTTGGAATCTTTCTCCTCATCACCGGTAAAGGCTATCAAGACGGAATCATCCAATACGCCTTGAAGCATCAGGTCTATGACAGCGGCGTTCGTAGCGCTATTATCAAACGTACCCATCCAGTATCGATCATCAATCTCCTCCGAGAAACAACGGGAATAAACACAATCAATATGGGTCGACACCAAGGTCTTATATTCCTCAGGAGCTACATCGCCTCTCGCATAGACCAAGGATAAATCCCCTACTTCTACAAGTTTATACAAACCGCCTTCCAATAGAGACTTGATCTTGTCCAACCGGTCCTTCACTTGGAAACAAACCCCGTTGTCCTTACAATCAATTGTCAGATCGCTTACTAAATCCGCATATCGTATATTCATCCATTCTTTTTTATAATCGGGCACAAAAGTAAGAGAATTAAAGGAAGTTTGCCAAAAAGGCTATACCTTTACGGCAAAAAAGATCAAGAGGTATAAGATTCAATGTTGTAAATGAATTTAAGAGAGAGATTATCAGACCGCATCCACATAGAGGATATCCATGAGATATTGAGATATGCGCAAGGAAGCCAGAAACGAAAATCGGAACTATACGGTTTGATCTTCGATCGGGACGAGACCATCGGTTATCAAGCATTATGGGCCTGCAGCCATTTTTCCGCTGACGAGAATAAATGGCTATACGATAAACAAGACGAATTGATAAACGAGATTCTGGTCTGCGAGCATCCCGGTAAGCGACGTCTTCTCTTGAATTTACTTTTACGACAGCCCCAAGCGAATCCCCCACGGGTGGATTTTCTAAACTTCTGCCTGGACCGGATGCTTTCAGCGAAGGAATTACCCGGCGTGCAAACGCTTTGTATGAAATTGGGGTATGAATTATGCCGTCCGATTCCAGAGTTATTACAGGAATTCAAGACGCTGCTTGATCTCGCAGAGCCGGATTTGTTACAAATCTCTTTGCGAACCGTACGTAAGAATATCTTAAAAAAATACGATAGACCATGAGAAAGATTTTCACACTTTTCTTCTGCGCCGCATCTTTGGCCACCGGATTAGCGCAACAAGAATCTTATTTCAGCAACCCTGTGATTCATGGGGATGTAGCCGACCCATCCATTATCCGGATCGATCAGACTTATTACACGACCGGGACATCCTCGGAATGGGCGCCCTATTATCCTATATTCACCTCTACGGATCTCGTGAACTGGAAACCGGCCGGACATGTATTCGATGAGAAGCCGGAATGGATCAAGTCTTCTTTTTGGGCGCCGGAATGGTTTCATCATAAAGGTAAGACGTATGTGTATTATACCGCCCGCAAGCAATCAGATAATATATCGTGTATCGGCGTGGCCGTAGCGGATTCTCCCACCGGTAAGTTCAAGGATTGCGGTCCGGTAGTAGAGTTCGGGCAGGAGGCGATAGACGCTTTTATCTTGGAGGATAAAGGAAAGCTTTATATCAGTTGGAAAGCTTATGGGCTGGACAATCGCCCCATCGAGCTATTGGCCTGCAAACTGACGGACGACGGACTTCGCCTAGACGGGAAGCCATTCAGCCTGCTACGTGACGATGAACGCCAAGGAATGGAAGGCCAGCACTGGTTTAAGCAAGACGGATATTACTATATCATTTATTCCGTAAGAGGCTGTTGCGGCCCGCAGAGCGATTACGCCGTATCCGTGGCTCGCTCGAAGAAGCTGGAAGGTCCTTACGAGAAATACCAAGGAAACCCGATCTTGCACGGAAGCAAGGAGGTTCTCTCCATCGGTCACGGAACGATTACGACAACACCGGACGGACGCATGTATTACCTATGCCACGCTTACCAGCCGGGAAGCGGCTTCTACCAAGGTCGTCAACCTTACCTGCAAGAGGTGAGAATGGGTGAGGATCATTGGCCTCACTTCGTAACCGGGGAATATGCGAGCCGCACGCAACCCATGCCATTTGCCGAGTCCGTACAAGTGCCCGTATCCGATTTCTCAGATGATTTCACCGGTGCTAGCTTACGTCCCGAATGGAGTTGGAACTACCCTTACGCGGATGTGAAGGCCGAGATCAAGAACGGCAATCTATCTCTATCCGGTACTCCGAAACCCGGCGTAAAGACCGGAGCGGCGCTTTGCTTACGCCCTACCTCCCCGGATTACACATTGGAAACAGCGATCGTAAACCGGAATGACAGCTGGAAAGGAATCACGATGTACGGAGACGCGAATAACCTGATCACCTGCGGATGCGCCGGAGACCGGTTGATATTGAAATATATACTAGAGGGGAAAGAGCATCCATTGGCCGATCAGCCTCTTCCCGCCTCGCCTTTATACCTACGGATGAAAGTGACCGACGGTACGCATAGTACGTTTTACTGGAGTAAGGACGGGCAAGCATGGAACGAGATCGTCGGCGAGGCTCTCTCCGCAAAAGAGACCCGGTCGTTGATCCAATGGGATCGTATCTCCCGCCCGGGATTGTATCAAGAGGGAGATCCTACAGCACCGGCCGTTTACGCTTATTGTCTATTTAAATAAAAAATAAATGATGGAATCTAAGTTTCATACCTTTACCCAATCGATAGAATCGATTTCCCTGCCGGAACGATTCACGTATCCTTTCCACTACACGCCGCATCCTCTATGCGTAATGGCGGCCGAGGAGACGCAGGCATACCTAAAAGAACAAACCGAATGGACGGAAGAATTACAAACCGGCAAAATGTTCGGCGTATTGGTGGTTCGTACTCCCGCCGGAGCGGTCGGTTATCTGGCCGCTTTCTCCGGTAACCTAGCGGGAAAGAATGTACATCACTTCTTCGTTCCCCCGATCTACGACTTATTACAACCGGATGGTTTCTTCCGGCAAGAGGAGGAGCAGATCAATGAGATCAATGCCCGCATCCAATCCTTGCAAGCCTCACCCGCCCTTGAGAAGGCACGGATCGTGTTAAAGAAAATGCTCAAATTCAATGATCACATGCTGCAATCCTCCAAAGCCACACTCAAGGAAATGAAGGAGGAACGCGATCTACGCCGGCAATCTCCCCTGACCGAAGAGGAAGCCGCTCTTCTCATCAAAGAGAGCCAGCGATCGAAAGCCACCCACAACCAACTAGCGAAGCTCCTAGGATCTTTTGAGGAGGACGCACAGGCCAATGTGGATCGGCTTGAGCAAGAGATCGAGCAACTGAAGCAAGAACGCAAACAACGGTCGGCTGCCTTGCAACACAAGCTGTTCGAGCAATTCCGGATCCTAAACGCCCGGGCCGAGGTGAAGGACTTATGCGAACTGTTCGCTTCTACCTCACAAGGTACGCCGCCTGCGGGAGCGGGTGAGTGCGCCGCCCCCAAACTCTTACAATACGCCTACCAGCATCAGTTGGAACCGATCGCCATGGCAGAGTTCTGGTGGGGCGATTCCCCCAAGACGGAGATTCGGCACCATGGATATTATTATCCGGCTTGCAAAGGGAAATGCGAGCCGATCCTCGACCATATGCTACAGGGATTGCGGGTAGATGAGAATCCGTTGTTGGCGGACGCTCACCGGGAGACGAAGCTGGATATCCTTTATGAGGACGACTATTTGCTGGTCATCAATAAACCGGCGGGTATGCTCTCCGTTCCCGGTAAGGGAGATGTGGACTCGGTCTATCAAAGGCTATCTATCCTTTATCCGGAAGCCACCGGTCCGATTATCGTGCATCGTTTGGATATGGCGACATCAGGCTTGCTGCTCGCCGCCAAGACTAAAGAAGCGCATCAGAACCTGCAAGCCCAATTCAAGAACCGGACCATCCAGAAAAGGTATATCGCCTTATTAGAGGGCGAAGTATCCCAAGAGGAGGGCGAGATCCGTCTCCCGCTATGCCCCGATCCTCTGGATAGGCCCCGGCAAATCGTAAGCGAGGAGTTCGGGAAACCCGCCCTCACACGCTACCGGGTATTGGAACGGACTTCCGGGAAAACCCTTATCGCCTTTTATCCCCTGACCGGACGTACCCACCAGCTACGGGTACACGCCGCCCATCCCCAAGGGCTTCATTGCCCCATCCTTGGCGACGAGCTTTACGGGCGAAAGGCGGAACGGCTCTATCTGCACGCCGAATACCTAGCGTTCACGCATCCTATCACCTCCGAGAGGATAGAGATACATTGCGACAGTCCATTCACGGCCCAATAAATAGAAGAGCATCATACAACATCCAATCACCGGCATTTCCTAGGAGCTCCATACCATGAGCATCCTAGGAAAAATGCCTCTGTCTTATCAAATCCGGATAGATCTGCGGCAGGATCTTTGGAGATATCACACTGCGGACACCGATACTTTCTCATAAGCTAATCTTTTCTTTATCTTTTTATAGACATACCAAAACGCCGGTATCAAGAATAAGTCAGCGGCGACCCAAGCCAACGGATCACCAAAGCAAACACCTAAGAATCCAAAAGCGGGAACCGCATACAAGCTCACCAAGATACGTGCGATCATCTCTGAAACGCCCGAGAGCATCGCGAGGTTGCTGAAACCCACCCCTTGTATCGCGTAACGCAAGATACACAATAGCCCGACAGCCGGGAAGAACCAGCAAGAGATATGCAAGAACTGCTCCGTATAATCCAGTATCTCTACCTCGGATGGAGCCACAAACAACAAGGCCAACGAACGAGATCCCAGCATCAAGATCATCCATGTAGCGGCGGCATACGTAAGCATCATCAACGCGCTCACCTTGATTCCCTGCAAAATACGATCCGGCTTTCCCGCCCCATAATTCTGTCCGCAATACGTAGCCATGGCGATACCCAAACTCTCGAAAGCGCAAATGAAAAACATCTTGATACGGGCGGCGGAAGTAAAGGCGGCGACACAGGCCGTGCCCAAGGCATTATTGGCACTCTGCAACATGATACTGCCGATGGCGGTAATAGAGAATTGCAATCCCATCGGAACCCCCATCGCCAACAAGGTGCGGGCCAGCCCGGCATGAAACCTTCGGTCCTCGGGGGAAGTAGCCCGTAAGATCGGGAATTTCCGAAGCATATATAAATAGCAGAGAATGGCGGAAAGCCCTTGCGAGAAAACCGTAGCGATAGCCGCTCCCATCACGCCCCAGCCTAACACCAAGATGCAGAATAGATCCAAGAATACATTCAAGACCGTAGAGAACAGCAAGAACCAAAACGGAGTCTTACTATCTCCCAAAGCCCGCATGATGCTTGCCAACAAATTATAGAAGAATGTACAAGGAATACCGATAAAGGTAACAAACAAATAATCATAGGCCCCGTCGAAGATATTACCGGGCGTCTGCATCCCCCGCAAGATATCCCGGCAATAGAAACCGGAGACAGCGGCGATCACCACGGACATCACCGTAGCCAATTGCAACCCCACCGCCACGTAACGACGCATCGTCACATAATCCCTCGCCCCAAACTTCTGGGCTACCGGAATGCCAAAGCCGGCGCAACATCCGTTACAGAATCCCAGAATCAAGAAAATCACCGAGGTGCTGGCTCCCACGGCAGCCAGCGAATTGATACCAAGAAACCGACCCACGATAGCGGCATCAATCAAGGAATAAGTCTGCTGAAGTAAGTTTCCGAGCAATAACGGCATCGTGAAACTGAATAGAAGGGGAAATACAGCCCCTTCCGTCATCTCTTTTGAGTTTGCCATACATCTAATAAAATATTAGAATGCCTATTGTAACATGCTTACAATGGGCATCCTAGTTTTCTTATTCCAAAGAGAATGAATAGGGGCGGTCACTATCCTCCGTACCTCGCTGTTTATTAGGGGTATCGCTCATTTGGTATTGGATCTTCGCACCACCTAGCAACTGCTCGTGTGTCAAGAAATTGCGGGTATATGTCTTCCCGTTTACTTTCATGCCTTTGATGTAACGATTCTCCCGATCGGCTTTGTCCGCTTGGATCAACACCTGCTTTCCATTATCCAGATGTAGTTTTACGGATTTGAACAAAGGAGTTCCCAGCACATATTGATCCGTGCCCGGACATACGGTATAGAAGCCTAAGGCAGAAAACACATACCATGCGGAAGTCTGTCCGTTATCCTCATCGCCGCAATAGCCATCCGCCTCGGCGGTATAAAGCTTATGCATGATCTCACGTACCCAGTATTGAGCTTTCCAAGGCTCACCGGAATAGTTGTATAGATACACCATATGCTGGATCGGTTGGTTGCCATGGGCGTATTGCCCCAGATTCATTACCTGCATCTCACGCATCTCATGGATCATACCGCGGCTATCCATACCCAAACGACTAGGCATCTTGAAGACGGAGTCCATCATGTGGTTGAATTCCTTCTTTCCTCCCATCAAGTCGATCAGGCCCTGCGGGTCGTGGAAGACACAGAAACTCCAATGCCAGCTATTTCCCTCGCAGAAATCACGACTCCAGTCCGTACCTTTAAAGCTAGGGTTGAACTCGCCCTTATCAGAGCGTCCGACCATCAACTTATAGTTCGGGTCGTACACATTCTTATAGTTATTAGCCCGTTGCTTGAAGATATCGATCTCGCTTGCCGGCTTGCCCAGTTTCTTACCCAAGGCATAAATCGTCCAGTCATTATAAGCATATTCCAAAGTACGAGCCACATTTTGCCCGATACCGATATTATTCGGTACATAACCCAGCTTATTATACTCCTCGTAAGCGACACGACCGGAAGCCGTTCTCGGCAATTGGCTATTCGCGTCATGCTTCAAGGCTTCCCAAAGCATCTCGATATCGTATCCTCTCAAGCCTTTGATATAAGCGTCGGCTACCACGGAAGCGGAGTTATTGCCGACCATGCAATCCCGATGGCCCGGACTTGCCCATTCCGGCAGGAAGCCGCTCTCTTTATAAGCGTTCACCAAACCTTCCTGCATCTTTTGGTTCATCTCCGGATACATCAGGTTCAAGAAGGGGAAAAGACAACGAAACGTATCCCAGAAACCGGTATCGGTAAACATATAGCCCGGCAAGACCTCACCGTTATAAGGGCTATAATGCAATACTTGCCCTTTGGCGTCGATCTCATAGAAGCTACGGGGGAACAGCAAGGAACGATACAAGCAAGAATAGAACGTACGCAAGTTATCGATGTTCGTATCCTCTACCTCGATCTTGCCTAATTCCTGGTTCCAGATATCTTTCCCTTTGGCCACTAATTGATCGAAGCTAGAATCTCCCAGCTCACGCAAGTTCAACTCGGCCTGTTCCGAACTGATAAAGGAAGAAGCCACATTAGCATGCACCACCTCGCCGGCCTTTGTCTCAAAGCCAATGATAGCGCCGGCATGGTTTGTCTTCACCTCCGACTCGTCCAACTGGATCGCTCCGTTCTTAACGGCAGACGAGAACGTGAAAGGCTTATCAAACTGGATCACGAAATAATTCTTAAAGTTACGAGGAACGCCGCCCGTGTTCTTCGTAGAATAACCGATGATCTTACGTTCCGCGGGCAATACCTTCACATAAGAGCCTTTATCAAAAGCGTCGATTACGATATACGCTTTCTTGGTTTCCGGGAATGTAAAGCGGAACTTAGCCGCACGTTCCGTCGGAACCAACTCGGTAGTCACGTCATGATCCGCCAGATATACCTTATAATAATAGGGAGTAGCAACCTCTGATTTATGGGAGAACCAGCTAGCCCGTTTCTCCTCATCGAAGACCAAGCCTTCGGTGGTAGGCATGATGGAAAACTGCCCGTAATCGTTCATCCACGGGCTCGGTTGATGGGTTTGCTTGAATCCCCGTATCTTATCCGCGTCGTAACGGTATGTCCAGCCATTCCCCATCTCGCCGGTCTGCGGGGTCCAGAAGTTCATACCCCAAGGCAGGGCGGTAGCCGGATAGGTGTTTCCGGTAGATAGCTCGTACTTGGATTGGGTACCAACTAGCGTATTCACGTAGTCCACAGGATTCTCCACGGCGGAAAGCTGCATGCAACAGGTGATCCCTATCGCTAAGAACCCTTGCTTGAAAAAAGATGTTGTCATATTTGTATAGAATATTAATATTGTCTGTGCTGTAGAGACGGGGCACGCCCCGTCTCATCCCTACAAAATGGTAATTTAAGATACTATCAGTCTGTGGGAGACGGGGCACGCCCCGTCTCTACAACTTGGTGATTGTCTAGGCAGTAACGTTGCCCGCTTTCCGGACAGGTAGCGAAGCCTTCTGGATCGAATACTAAGCGATGGCCGTACTCGCTTACCCAACCGATCTGGCGGGATGGGTTCCCTACGACCAGCGCATAATCCGGAACATCTTTCGTTACCACCGCCCCGGCGCCGATCATGGCATACCGCCCGACCGTATGCCCACAGATTATCGTGGCGTTAGCGCCAATCGAGGCGCCCTTGCCAATCACCGTCGCCTTATACTGATCTTTCCGAGAGATAGCGCTGCGTGGGTTGGTTACATTTGTAAACACGCAACTAGGCCCCAAGAACACATCATCCTCGCAAATCACCCCGGTATAGATAGATACATTGTTCTGCACCTTCACGTTATTCCCTAAGACCACACCCGGCGATACGACTACGTTCTGGCCGATATTACACGCCTTGCCCATCACGCATCCCGCCATGATATGGGAAAAATGCCAGATACGGGTTCCTTCCCCGATCTCGCAACCGGTATCGATTACCGCTGTCTCGTGCGCTTGATAACTCATATCGATCCTCTTATTTATAGATTAGGAAAATGGTAGGCTTCTTACTCAGATCGGGAACTTTGCCCGCCCATTCCTTGACCGGGCGGGTGTGGATATACTCATCCTCACACGTTATATCCGAGGCGATACAGAGTTTCGTAGACGGGCGGCACGTACGGATCAACTCCTCCGCCAGTTTATTATTCCGGTAAGGAGTCTCGATAAACAATTGTGTCTGGCTCTCCGAGTAGATGCGTCCTTCCAGCTTCTTGATCATGTTGGTGCGCTCCGAGGCATCGATCGGCAGATAACCGTGGAAGGCGAAGCTCTGCCCGTTAAAGCCCGATCCCATCACCGACATCAAGATAGACGAAGGCCCTACCAACGGCACCACCGGATAATCCTTCCGCTGGGCGATCGCCACCACGTCAGCCCCCGGATCGGCGATCGCCGGACAACCCGCCTCCGAGATCACGCCTACGCTCTCGCCTTTCGCCAAAGGAGCCAGATAACCGGCCACTTGCTCCGATGAGGTATGTTTATTCAGCTCATAGAACGTCAGGTCATCGATCACGATCCCCGGCTCCACCTTCTTCAGGAAACGGCGTGCCGTACGCACGTTTTCCACGATAAAATGGCGGATAGATAAGATCACGTCACGATTGTACTCTGGTAAGACACGGCGATGTTCCGTATCGCCCAAGGTAACTGGTATAAGGAAAAGAGATGCTTGCATACTGTTTGTTTTCCGCGAAAGTAGTACTTTTGCCGCAAACTAACAGAATAATCATGGCACTTCCTATTGATTTTATTACCCGTACACGGGCTTTACTTGGCGAGGAGTTCGATCGTTTAGAGGCCGCGTTAAGCGCCGACGTCCCCGTAAGCATCCGTATCAACCCGATGAAAGGGACTCCCGCTCCCAAGGCGGGCGCTCCGGTCGCTTGGTGCGAGAGCGGTTATTATTTGCCGGAACGGTTGTCTTTCACCTTCGATCCGCTATTCCACGCGGGGGCCTATTACGTGCAGGAAGCCTCTTCCATGTTTCTGGAACAAGCGATCAAGGCTTACGTGAAAGAGCCGATACGCTGCCTGGATTTATGCGCCGCCCCGGGCGGAAAGTCCACGCATCTGGCGAGTTTATTGCCGGAGGGCAGCCTGTTAGTCAGCAACGAGGTGATCCGTAGCCGCAGTTATGTGTTGGCCGAGAATATCGCGAAATGGGGCCGCCCGGACACGATCGTTATCAATAATGACCCGGAGGAGATAGGCGAGGCGTTGCCTCATCTGTTCGACGTGATCGTAGCCGACGTACCTTGCTCCGGCGAAGGCATGTTCCGCAAGGACACGGATAGCACGGGCGAATGGAGCGTGGATAACGTACGGCTTTGCGCCTCCCGCGGGCGACGCATCATCCATGATATCTGGAACGCCTTGAAGCCGGGGGGTATCCTCATCTATAGCACTTGTACTTATAATACGGAGGAGGATGAGGAGAACATACATTATATGATAGAGGAGCTGGGGGCCGAGGCACTGCCTATCCCTACCCAAGAGGAGTGGCAAATCACCGGCGCCCTCCGGTTTGAGCATCCGGTTTACCGCTTCTTCCCGCATAAGACACGGGGCGAGGGCTTTTTCCTCGCTGCCCTCCGGAAAGCGGAAGGCGAGATCGAGGAGGTTCGTGTCAAGTCCAAAGGGAAAAAAGAGCGGGGAAAAGCCATCCCTTCCATCCCACAGGAGGCCCGTCAATTTCTTTCGGATGAGACTTCATTTTCTCTCGAATGGAACGGTAGTTTCCTCCGAGCGTATCCCAAAGCCCATTCGGATCTATTCTCGCTCATCAACACCAAGCCTTTACGGATACTTTCCGCCGGTATTTGCCTAGGCGAGGCGAAGGGGAAAGACCTCATCCCGTCTCAAGAGCTGGCTTTAAGCACCGCCTTGCGTCCTAACGCCTTTCCATCCGTGGAACTGGAGTGGGCAGACGCGATTAAGTTCTTAAGGAAAGAGGCCCTCGTCTTACCTTCCGAGGCCGATAAGGGCTACGTATTGATACGCTACCAAGGGCTTCCGCTAGGTTTCGTAAAGAACCTTGGCAACCGGGCGAACAACCTGTATCCGCAAGAATGGCGTATACGGACGGGGTATGTCCCGGAAGAGATCAAACTATTTTCATAGTGATAAGACCGCTATATAGGCATAAAGCCACACGTACGTACGTGTAGCCCGACACGTATATACGCATGGGGCTATGCCTATATACGTGAGGGAATCGCTTTACCACGGATAACGCAAACGCAGATCGGGAAAATAAAGTAGAGAATTAACGTTCATATAGAGGTGATAGTAGATTAAGGCTCATTGTCGAGCAAAGCCATAAAGGTATCAATATCGATTAACTCAACCTTTGGGAATTCTATTGTTTTAAGTATATCGAAATGACGATCTTGGCTCACTATATAAGAGGCATTCGCCGCAATGGCGCAATCAACAAATTTATTATCATCCACATCCGCTTGAATTAAGTTAAAGCGGAAATGCGCATCCAGTCTCAGCGTGTTTTTACGAGTAATGATTGCCTTGATGATATTTTGAGCTATTTCACGACCCATTTTCAACGTGAGAATCTCTTCGTACTCCGTTAATATCTCATTCGTGTAACATAACACATACTTTTCCGCGAAGAAGTCTTTCCAAACCACATAATAACGACCTCTTCTTGAAAGAGATATCAAGAGGCAATTCGTATCCAACACGATCCTGTTCATCTCGCCGAGTTATAAGGAGTCCGTAAATGCTCTTGCTTCCATTGATCTATGACCGTATCATTGATCTGGCCGCTATCCCACAATGCGTCGATCGCCTTTTCCGCTTTCTGAGCGAAGTAATTCGATAGCATATCCTTAATCTCGTTTAGCGTATCCTCACTTTCCACATATGACATTAAATCCAATATCTGTAGCTGCGCCGCATTAAAAACAGTTCTTTCCATATCTCATTCTTTATTTACTTACCACAAAGATAACGCTTACCAGCCAAACATTCATATTTTTAGTGAACTAATCAATCCTAATCAACGAATCGAAACGTAAACAAAGCGGCCTCCAGCCTACGGATCAGGTTCGCCTTTTTGGACTCCGGGGCGTAGACGAAACCTTCCGCTACGATCACCCGTTGTCTTTCCTTGTCGAGCAGGGCGTGGCTGACGAACGGGCCGCCCATCTTATCTCCTTCCATACGCCATAGGCCACGTAATACGCCGCGGTATTCGCCACGGTAGGTGATCGGCTCGTAAGACAGCTCGAAGCGCTTCTCGGTCTTCATATAGGAGTTCGGGAAAGAGCCCGGCACGTTCCGCCTCACTACGGAATCACGCATGGCGACCAGATAATCTTCGGTAAACGCCTCTTGGGTCGTATAGGGGAAGCTATAGACCAAAATATCAGTCCGTCCACTATTGGCATTGTTCGATCCCCAGAAGAAATCCGTCGTCTCTTTATAAGCCGACATATCTTCCGGTACAAATAACGAGATGCCGAAGCGCGACTTCAACTTCTCATTGATCCAACTACTATGACTCCTAGAAAGTCCGGTTATCCAACGATCCCTTTCCACGCGATTGAAATGATCGACCAACCGTCCTTCATTCAATAAGAGGAACTCGGTCAAGGCGGCGGTAGTCGGAGCATACAAGGTCACTACATTTTGCCCGCTGGCCCATTCGTTGAGACTCTCTTTGGTTCCGGCTTTCGTATATCGATTAGGATCTACGGATACGACCAAGATATTTCGTACGTATCGTAATAAACCGGAAAAGCCCGAAGGCTCCGAATAGGTGACGCGCATGGACGCTTCCGCCTGCGGCAAGGCAGGGATCGGCGCTCGCAATTGTTCTTGCAGCAACTCCCCCGCCTCGCCATTCCACGCGTCTCGATCCATCACGACCACCATCTCGAAAGGCCATCCGGTAGCCCGCCGAAGCGAGGCCACCGGAGACGATGAGGTCCAATCACAAGCGGAAAGCCCCGCCAGCAGGCTAAGGCTGATCCATAGTAGCACAGTTTGTGTTCTCATAGCATTCCTAATTATTCGTTCTTAAAAAATTAAATCACACACCGCGAAAGTACGGGAAGATCCGGGAAGAGGGAAGAAAACATACCGGACAAAACAAAGAAGGCGTAAGTCACTACTCATTAATGGGATAAACGGATGAAAAGGGGATAAACCAATCCCTTTACCGGACAATCCGGAAAGCATTTTCATTGTCGGGAGTTCCCGACAGCTCGTTTTCGGATGGATTCTTGTTGTCGGGAGTTCCCGACAGCTCGCTTTCGGACGGATTCTCGTTGTCGGGGTTCCCGACAGCTTACTTTCGGACGGATTCTCGTTGTCGGGGTTCCCGACAGCTTACTTTCGGACGGATTCTCGTTGTCGGGGTTCCCGACAGCTTACTTTTGGATGGATTCTCGTTGTCGGGGTTCCCGACAGCTTACTTTTGGACGGATTCTCGTTGTCGGGAGTTCCCGACGGCTTCTTTCCTTATAATAGGCGGATGTAGGTATCCAATTCCGTTCGCTCCTCCAAGCCGAGGCGTTTCTTCAGGCGGCCTTTCGACTTGGTGAGCGCATCCGGCGTGTTGTTGAAGACGGCTAGCTGCTCCTTGCGGGAGAAGTTCCATTTGATCAGGCAACAGATTTCCTGCTCATGGCGGGTAATGCCGTATTTATTTCTCAGATCGGTCAGGAAATTGTTAAACAGAAGATCGGTCATACCAATAATCTCAGACCATTCCTCTTTACTTGGGTTCACGTGGAGAGGATCATCTTTAAGGCCACATAAAAGCTTAGGTACATCCACATCTACTTTTCCGGTAGCATTGTCCAATGAGTTATTATCGCCGGAAAGAACACGGATCTCTCCCTCCAACTGCTCCATTTTCTGGCGATAGGCCGCCAGCTCCGTCTCGATCCGGTCATAAGCCTCCGAGCGGATGACCAGAGAATCCCGTTCCCGCTCCAAGCGTACGACTTGCTCTTGATAGGAAGCTAATTCTTGTTTATAGCGATAAATATTCGCTTTATTCTGCCGAATGCGAGAACGGACAGATTCATTTCTCTCCCGGATACGTCCCGTACGTACTCCCAGCGAAAAGCTGATTACCGCCGCCACGATCAAGGCCAGGCAACCAGCCCCCCAATCCACGAATCCCCATAACTCCCCCATCCCGCTCACCGCTCCGATTTATTTCTCAGATACTCATAGATGGCCAACTGCGAGCGCACCTTTACCGGATTATCGTCTCGCTTGAAGTTATTGCGCAACTCGCCATCCAAACGGCAGGCCTTCACGTTGTCGCTTAGCTGGATATTCAATATATCGATGATCTCCCGCTTGATGTCCGGATCGAGGATCGGGAAAGCCGTCTCTATCCTCCTGTTTAAGTTCCGGCGCATCCAATCCGCCGAGGTAAGGAAAAGATCCTCCCCGCCATCATTATAAAAATACCAAACCCGGGAATGCTCCAAGAACATATCCACGATACGGGTAACCCGGATGTTGGCGCTATAAGGTTGATCCGGCACCAGGCAACAGATCCCGCGGACAATCAAATCGATCTCCACCCCCGCCTCGCTGGCGCGGTAAAGCTCGTCTATCATGTGCTGGTCGTGCAGCCCGTTCATCTTTAACACGATCCGCCCCCGCCGGCCTTCCCGCGTATGCTCGATCTCCCGCCGGATCATACGGGTTAGTTCCGGCACCATATTGAAACGGGCCACCAGTAAATAGCGGAAAGTAGGCTCTTGCATACGCCCCTCCAAGACAGCGAATACTTTATTGATATCCGTTATGATCTCCGTGTTCGAGGTCAATAGCGCCATATCCGAATAGATCTTCGCCGTCTTCTCATTGAAATTGCCGGTACTCAGATAGGCGAAATCACGCCGCTTAACTCCCTCGGGCGTATCCTTCCGAAGAATGACCGCTACCTTCGCGTGTACCTTCAATCCCGGAATACTATAGATGATACGAATACCGGCCTGCTCCATACGCTCCGCCGTGCTCATGTTATTCTCCTCGTCGAAACGAGCCTTCAATTCCACGAATACCGTCACTTTCTTGCCATTCTGGGCGGCGCTGACCAACGTATTAATCACCGCCGAATTCTCGGCCACCCGGTACTGGGTGATCTTGATCTCATCCACCTTCGGATCGAAGGCCGCCTCCATCAGGAAGCGGATCAAGTAATCGAACGACTCATAAGGGAAATGCAATAAGATGTCGCGCTTCTTCACGGCCTTGAATACCGATCCCATCTCATCGAGGAAAGGCACACGCATCGGCACCGGCGGATGCTGTTCCAGATGCTTCCCCGCCGGGTTCGGCAGCTTCATCAAGTCCTGCAGGTTATTATATCGGCCACCCAGCACCAAGTCCTCCGACGTAATGCCAAAGGCATCGCAAACAAAGGCCAGGAACTCATCCGGCATCGCGTGGTCGTACATAAAACGGCTCAAGGCCCCGATCTTGCGCTTCTTCACCTTCTTTCGGATATTCTCCACGATATTCGCCCGGCTCTCATCATCCAGGTAAATATCCGCGTCCCGGGAGATCTTGATGCTGTAGCAGCCATCAATAATATAACCGGGAAAGACGTTCTGCAAGTTCGCCCGGATGATATCGTCGATAAACATGATATAATATTTCCCGTCGTGCTTAGGCAACTCGATGAAACGGGGCACTTTCGCGTAAGGGATCTTCATCAACGCGTAATGATACTCGGGCACGAAGCCCGGCTCATTCAGCCGCTTGCTTTTCTTGATCATCCGTATCACCAGATACAGCCGGCGATCCCGGATAAAAGTCCGGATATCCCCCGCCTGTATCATCACCGGCGACAGGAACGGGAAAACCTCCTCATTAAAGAAATTATGTACAAACTCCTCATGGAAGGATTCCGGCTTCTCATTCTGGTATAAGTAGATGTTCTGGCGATTCAGTTCCGGCAATATCTTCCCCGAGAAAATACGGTAATAATCCCGTTGCTGACGGTTCACCTCCCGGGTGATAGCCGCCAAGGTCTCTTCCGCCTCGGCCGCGCTCTCCTCCGAATAATTCTTTTTCATGATTACCCCCCGATGCTCCGCCACCCGGATCTCATAAAATTCTTCCAGATTCGAGGAATAGATAGAAAGGAACTTAATACGCTCATAAATAGGCAGCGTATCATCCTCCGCTTCCAGTAGAACACGGTAGTTAAACGACAACCAGCTTAAATCCCGCTTGAAATATTTATATGAATTCTCCATAATATTCTTATCTTAGGCGTGTAAATATAGATACTTTCGGGCAATAAAAGAAATTGTTATGACTAAAGTTGGATTGCTTTCAGACACCCACGCGTACTGGGATGACAAGTACGCCGAATATTTTAAAGATTGCGATGAGATCTGGCACGCGGGCGATATCGGCTCCGATCTCTTGGCCGCCAAGTTCGAGGCCCTCAAACCTTTCAGGGCCGTATATGGGAATATAGACGGACAAGCCACCCGTCTGCAATACCCTAAAGTAGCGCGTTTCAAGATAGAAGAGGTGAACGTCATGATGACTCATATCGGAGGTTATCCGGGCCGTTACAATCCCGAGATCCGCAAAGAATTATACGATACACGGCCGGATCTATTCATATCCGGGCATTCGCATATCCTGAAAGTAGCGTTCGACCAAAGCTTGAATTGTCTGCATATGAATCCGGGAGCAGCTGGGAAAAGTGGCTTTCATCAAGTACGTACCTTACTGCGTTTCGTTATAGAGGGAAAGAAGATCAAAGATTTGGAAGTTATAGAACTAGGGAACCGGGCCTTATAAGATGGTTAGTGACCGCAACAGAAACTCTCGGCGAAAAGAATCGTGTTTTGCAGATAAGCGAACTCTTTCTCGAAATATTCGCTAAATACCCCGGCGTTCAAGTTCTCCTCGATTTGTTTCGCCGTCCAAAGCTTTCCGTTACGACGCTTACATTGGTTTAATTGCTCTTCCGTACGTAGGCAAATGACATAGAGAGAGACCAGATGTTTCACCTTCTCGTTCTCAAAAGGATAACGGATCAAGAAGCGTGGAGCAATTGATTTATCTTGCGCCAAACATCCAAGAGCCTCCTTGACCGTACTATCTATGCTATGCCGGAAGAGCACGTAATCGTGGAACGGATAATCCAACGTATCCGGAGAGGTAAACTCCTCCTCGCTTCGTCTCGCCAGATATAACATACCGTTAAAGACAACGGCAATACGAACGACCGGATGATAATATTTCTTCGGCAAAGAGCGGCTGACCGAACGAGCGATGCAGCCGATCACATTCCCTTTGTCATTCAATACGGGAAGCCACATTTCCTTTTTCAAGCTACCTTGCATCAAGGACAAACGTATTTGCTCGTAAACAATGACCAAGACACCGATCAGCCATCCCAGCTCCCGATACAAGAAACGTTCGGTACGCATATTCTGCATCGTTTCCGGCAAGATACTATATAGCAAGATAATGAAAAGATGCAACGTATACAGGTTCTGTACCAACTGAGCGAGGAAATAAAACTCGTTCAACGTAGTACGAAGCAAGGTACGTTTAAAAGAAGGCCGCTTCGAATCGCGTATACGCTGTATGACCGTTCGCCTGGTGAACCCCACGATCGCTAACGCCACGACCAGTAATACTTCAGTGATAAGAGGAGAGTATATAAACAACACGGGTTCAAGCTTGAGGCAAAGGAATACGGAATATAAGACCAATGTGCCCGCCGATGGCAGAAGCATAAATTGGTACACCTTATCCTTGCTCAATACCTGAAACAGAAAAATACAGACAAAACAGAAAGTAACCCCAATTATAAAGGACAATAAATAAGAAAAATAATTGTCCAAAAACATGAACAACAACAACGGCAATAAACCTACCGCCTGATTATCTAGACCTTTCTTTACTCTGTTCATTCCTTCCCCCCTTTAGTCCACTTTTTATATTAATAACAACCACGATTATCAAAAGTTCATACATCAGATATGCTTTTCCGCATGGTACGACGAGCGTACTAGCGGAGCGCTCTCTACTTTCTTGAAACCTTTATCAACGGCTTGTTGTCTATAATATTCAAAGCGTTCAGGAGTCACATATTCAGACACGGGAATATTCTTGCGAGAGGGCTGTAAATACTGCCCGATTGTCAAGACGGAAACACCCGCTTGTAAAACGTCATCCATTAATTCAAGCACCTCATCCTCGGTCTCACCCAATCCGACCATGATACCGGTCTTGGCTACCACGCCTCGCTCAGCAATTCGTCGCAAGACGGATAAGCTCACGTCGTACTTGGCGGCGCTACGCACTTGCGGACTGATACGACGCACGGTCTCCATATTATGGGAGATAATCTCCGGAGCCGCGTCCACAACCTGATCGACCAAGTCCAATTGTCCTTGAAAATCCGGGATCAAGACCTCCACGGTCGTTTGAGGATTCACCTCCTTGATCGTACGGATCGTACTTACCCAATGCGAAGCGCCTAAGTCCGGCAAGTCATCACGATCGACGGACGTGATCACCGCATGCTTAAGGTTCATCAAACGGATGCTCTCCGCTACATTCGCAGGCTCTTTCGGGTCCAACGGAAGAGGTTTACCCGTTAGCGTATTGCAAAAACGACAAGAGCGGGTACAGATCTCACCACCGATCATGAAGGTAGCTGTTCCCCGGCTCCAACATTCGCCCATATTCGGGCATTTGCCACTTGTGCATATCGTATGAAGGCAATGAGATTCGACGATACTTTTCGTCTTCGTGAATTGCTCATTTCCGCCAAGCCGGATCTTCAACCAATCCGGCTTTCTTAAATGCTGCGCCATGTCTTACAAGTTATTGAATAAATAATTGGCCATCTTGGTATATAAATGATAACGAGTATTCCCTCCAGATATACCATGATTCCGATCTTTATAAACATGCATATCGAACTGCTTACCCGCTTGAACCAAGGCTTCGGCATATTCCATGGTTTGCATGAAATGGACATTATCATCGGCGGTTCCATGAACCAGCAACAACTTGCCTTGTAAGTCTTTCACCCGGCGTAACGGAGAGGTAGCCGCATAGCCCTCGAAATTCTCTTGCGGGGTACGCATGAAACGCTCCGTATAAACGGAGTCGTAATATTTCCAGTCCGTCGGAGGAGCGACGGCGATACCCACCTTAAATGTCCCGTTTCCGGTACTCAAGGCCATCAACGTGTTATAACCTCCGAAGCTCCAGCCCCAGATCGCGATACGATCCTTATCGATGTAAGGCAACTTACCTAACGCCTGCGCAGCCTCCACTTGGTCTCTGGATTCCAGCTCGCCCATTCTCAGATAAGTACATTTACGGAATGCCTCACCACGGGCACCCGTACCGCGACCATCCACGCATACCACGATAATACCCTTTGACGCCAGATATTGCTCCCAATCGAAACCGTATTGATCCAATACTTGCTGGGAGTTAGGGCCGCTATATTGCGTCATCATCACCGGATATTTCTTCGACGGATCAAAATTGGCGGGTTTTACGATCCAAGCGTTGAACTCATAATCCGAAGCGGTATGCACCTTCATAAATTCCTTCTTGACGAAAGCGTATTCCTTCAGCTTGCTCTTCAACGCGGCGTTATCTTGCAGGACACGTAGTTCCTTTTTGGTCTTCGTCTCATTCACCGTAATCTTCGACGGGGTATTCGCATTGGAATAGGTATTTACATAATAGGCGAAATTATCACTAAAGACCGCCTTGTTCATTCCCTCTCCCGTAGAGAGTTTTGTCTTCACGCCTTTCGCGTCGATCTTATAGATAGAACGGCGGATGGGGCTTTCCTCGGCAGACTCATAATAGAATGTCTTCGTATTCTCATCCACGCCCAAGAACTTCGTGACATCCCAGTTCCCCTTGGTTACTTGGCGTTGCATGACACCTGTCGGGGAGTATAAATAGATATGAGAATAGCCATCTTGTTCGCTCACATACGTAAACCCATTGTTCAAGAACTGGATGGAAGTCAACCAATCAGAATCCACGTAGCATTTATTCTCCTCACGCAAGATCAAGCGGAACACACCGCTCTTCGGATTCGCGTAATACATATTGAATACATTCTGCTGGCGATTCAGAGTCATGATGGCCAACTGATCCGGGTTCTGCGTGAAAGTAATGCGAGGGATATAGAAGTCGCCTTCTACCGGCACCTTCATCTCTTTCGTGTCTTTCGTAGCCACGCTATAGGAATGTACGGAAACCGTTGAATTCTTCTGCCCGGCCTTCGGATATTTATATTCGTAATATCCCGGATAAAGTCCCCCGCCATACATCTGCATAGAATACTCGGGCACCTCGGACTCGTCAAAACGAACAAAAGTCAGATACTCGCTATCCGGAGACCATGCCATTAGATTTGTCACCGCGAACTCTTCCTCATACACCCAATCCGTGATACCATTCAATATCTTATTCAACTCGCCATCCTTGGTAACTTGCGTCTCGGTATCAAAATCGAACTTACGTATCCAAATATTGTTATCCCGCACATAAGCGCACATACGACCATCCGGCGAGAATGTCGGGATCATTTGCTTGCCCTTGGCATCGGAAATAGGCTTCACATAATTACGACGTACGTCATAATCATAAACCACGGCCTTGGTAGAGCGACGATAAATAGACTCCGTATCTCTCCAAACCAAGATATGATGTCCGGTACTGCTGATCGTATATCCATCGAAATCCGTGAAGGTACACTCGCGGGCATTACGGGCATTAAACAATGTATCCACCGGGTTTCCCGTACGATAGGAATATTTGATGATCATACTCTTATCGGTATTCATGGCTGTGTAGTGTTCTCCATCCGGCAAGGATCGCATTTCTCCGATAGCCGTCACTTGACGAAATTTCCCATCGGTTATCTCTTTTAATCCCACCTGCTTGCTTCCGGTTTGCGCGGTCACATATCCGGACAGGGCCAGCGAAAGCAATATACCTAAACCTAATCGTTTCATTGATACTCTATTTTTCAGTTATAGACGCGAAGTTAGCATAAAAAAATGATACCACTAACAGGGATTCTCTATTTCCTCAAGGCAACATGCGGGATCAGTGTTTTATAACCCGGAAAAACACAGTAGTACTTACCTGCCCATAGGATATATACTGCAAGTGGCAAAGGATATATACTTTGTACAGGGCAACCGCATCAAATTTAATCCTTAAAAGATACAATAAGTCCGATATATTAGAGTTGCGGCTTATCTGTCTAATAATTAACACATAACAAAAGATCACCGATAAGGGTGCCAATTTCTATGGATAGTATTTCGTATTTCTATCCATAGTAATCGCCATTTCTATAGATAATAAAGCGAACTACTATGTGGCCAGTTTGCAAGAAATATACAATAAACAGTTTGATTCGCCGTAGAAAAATAAAACATTGGGTGACCCAACATGATTACGAATTGGCATCCGACAAAGAGGTGGATTTTGGTGCGGTTGCCCTGTTTCGGAATAGCTTTGCTTTGTGGACTATTGGCCGCACAATGAGAAGGGTATCAATAGCGGGAAGGAAGAAAAAACAACTCGGTAAGCGGGCTGAAAACTACTTAGTAAGCAGATCGATGTCAGCTTAGTAAGCAGACTACCCCTCTGCTTACTAAGTAGATGTCGCTCTACTTAGGCACATGATGTCGGACAGTTTAAGGATGTGTTTTGCCGGATCATCAATTTTATCCTAACTTTGCCTTATGGAAAAGAAAAGACGATACTACGAATATGGTGAATTCCTTCGGGAGCAGTTCAGCTTTAAGGTACAAAAGATCTCCATCAACGCGGGCTTTACCTGCCCGAATCGGGACGGGGCTAAAGGATGGGGCGGCTGTACCTATTGTAATAACCAAACCTTCAGTCCGGAATACTGCCATACGGAGAAAAGCGTTACCGAGCAAATGGAGGAGGGCGTACGCTTCTTTTCCCGCAAATATCCGGATATGCGGTATCTGGCCTACTTCCAAGCTTACACGAACACATACGACCGATTAGACGCTCTTATCCGCAAATATGAGGAAGCACTCGCCTATCCCGGAGTGGAAGGATTGATTGTCGGCACGCGTCCGGATTGTATGCCGGAGGATTTATTGGATTACTTCGCGGAGCTTTCCCGCCGTAAGTTCGTCATGATTGAATATGGATTGGAAAGTACGCAGGATCAGACCTTAGTCCGTATAAACAGGGGGCATACCCATGAGGAATCGGAATCCGCTATCCGGCGTACGGCGGCAAAAGGGATCTATACCGGGGCGCATCTGATACTCGGGCTACCGGGAGAAAGCCGGGAGGATATATTGCGTCATGCGGATGTCTTGTCACGCCTCCCGATCACGACACTCAAATTGCACCAATTGCAACTCATCCGGAATACCCGCATGGCGAAAGAGTTTGAGGAAGATCCTTCGGATTTTCATTTATATACGGCGGACGAATATATCGAATTGGTGATTGACTTCATAGAACGACTGAACCCCTCCATCGTAGTAGAGAGGTTCGTATCGCAATCCCCCAAAGAGTTGCTGATCGCACCGGATTGGGGGTTAAAGAATTTCGAATTTACCGCGAAGGTTACTAAGCGGATCGAGGAAAGAGATACACGGCAAGGACGACTATTTCAAGTCTAAGGCGATATCCCCATAAAAGGTAATGGACTGTTTATTCACGGGAGTCACGTTGATCGTGGCCGAGCCATTCGAATAGACTTCTACCCGAAACGTGTATACATCCTCTTGGGTCTTCACACGGAACTTGATCTCGGAACTGCCTTTCTTCTTCGAGGTTTGCTCCTTCTCGGTCGCTACCTCTTTAAACGTCAAGCCTTCTCCGCCGCCATAAGGAGCGGAGTAAGCACGCCCGAAGTAAGGAAGATAAGAGCGTATCGAGTCCCCATGTATTTCCAATGAGTACGGGGAAGTAAGATTGACGGATCTCCCGGACATGGGTACGGCACGATCCACATCGATCTTAATCCGATCGCTATCCACGATCTCCTTCACAGCTTTCTCTTTTTGCTCCTTCCGCTCTTGCTTACTTTGAGCAAATAGGGATTGCCCCGCACAAAGAAGGACAATCCCTAAAAATCCGACCAACCTTTTCAATCTCATAACCTTAATAAACTAAATACACGATTAATCACTCTATATAATAAAGACAATCCTCCGGGTGAATAGTTTAATCTAAAAAGGTCTAATTAAGGCTGTTTATATTTCATTATCATATTAACGCGAATTATCCAAGATATAATCCTGTACGGTAAAATCTTTCCGCACGATCGTATCTCCGGGAACACGTTCGTCTGTCGTGATCGCCACATTCTCATCGCCTAAGACTTGACGGGTCAAGAAACTCATGATATCGTAATGGTTCCGAAGAGCAGACGATCCAAGCGAACATGACCAACCACATGAATAATGCTTTCTTCATCTTTCAATTAAAAATTAAACCGTTATACAACACAAATATATACAAAAAGGTTAAACCCTTGTATATGTCGTATAACTTTACGTAATTTGCTCTTCTATTTTCTTAATCAGATTAATAAATTTATGGAGAAAAAACATCAGTACCAAGGATTAACCAAACAAGAAGTAGAAGAGAGCAGGCGCCTTCACGGCGAGAATGTACTTACACCGCCCGAGAAAGCTTCGTTATGGAGCCAATTCTTAGAGAAATTCGAAGATCCCATTATTCGTATCTTATTAGTGGCATGGCTCTTGTCCATGATTATCGCCGGTGTACATTGCTGGGGGCCTGAGGCGAAAGGCTTCGCGGCCTTCTTGGAGCCGATCGGCATTTTCTTCGCGATCATGCTTGCCAGTTGCGTGGGCTTTTTCTTCGAGATGAAAGCGAACAAGGCGTTCGATATCTTGAATACGGTCAATGATGATATCTTAGTGAAGGTAATCCGTGACGGGAATATCTGCCAGATACCGAAAAAAGAGGTTGTCGTAGGCGATATCGTTGTTTTGGAGACGGGTGAGGAAGTTCCCGCGGATGGACATTTGCTTGAAGCCATCTCACTACAGATCAACGAATCCACGCTGACCGGCGAACCGATTATCGGCAAGACAACCAACCCGGCGGATTTCGATACGGAAGCGACTTATCCATCCAACGTGGTCATGCGAGGAACGACGGTGGTGGACGGGCATGGGGTCCTGCAAGTAGAAAAGGTGGGCGACGCTACCGGATACGGCAAGGTGTACGAAGGTTCGCAAATCGAGAGTGATGTAGAGACTCCCTTACAGATACAGCTGAAAGGCTTGGCCGGAGTGATCAGTAAAGCCGGATATACGATCGCCGGAGTGACGTTCATCGCCTTGACCGTAAAATTCCTTTTATCGGATAGTTTCCCCGG
This sequence comes from Parabacteroides sp., assembly GCA_028689545.1. GTDB lineage: Bacteria > Bacteroidota > Bacteroidia > Bacteroidales > Tannerellaceae > Parabacteroides. The sequence continues at coordinate 69,787 of JAQVCX010000002.1, read as the reverse complement.
GATGCCGACGATGGACATCATCGCTCATATCCTCAACTACTTTATGGTAGCGGTTACGCTAATCGTGGTATCCGTACCGGAAGGATTGCCGATGAGTGTCACGCTTAGCTTGGCCCTCAGCATGAACCGTATGTTGAAGACGAATAACCTAGTCCGTAAAATGCACGCCTGCGAGACGATGGGAGCGACTACCGTCATTTGTACGGACAAGACCGGTACGTTGACGCAGAACCAAATGCAAGTCTACCAAACGAACTTCTATAATCTAAAAGACCAGAAGCTCGGGGAGGATGAGTTAAGCAACCTCATCAAAGAAGGGATCTGCACAAACTCTACGGCATTCCTCGATTTCTCGGAAGAGAAGGTGAAAACCCTTGGAAACCCGACGGAGGCCGCCCTTTTACTTTGGCTGAACGAACAACACCAGAATTATCTGGAAGTAAGAGAGAACGCTACGATCCTGGATCAATTGACCTTCTCTACGGAACGGAAATATATGGCCACGCTCGTACAATCACCGTTACTCGGCAAGAAGGTGCTTTACGTGAAAGGCGCTCCCGAGATCGTACTGGCCAATAGCAACCGGGTGACGATAGACGGAACCTACAAACCGGTAGCGGAATGTAAAGCCGGTATCGAGAAACAATTATTGGATTACCAGAACCAAGCGATGCGTACGCTTGGCTTCGCTTACCAGATTATAGAGGATGGAATGGATGAGACCTTCTTCGTGGAGGGTCGTCTACATCATACGGATTTAACGTATCTGGGTATCGTCGCGATCTCCGATCCGGTACGTGCGGATGTGCCACCGGCTGTTCAAAGTTGCTTGGACGCAGGTATCGACGTGAAGATCGTAACCGGAGATACGCCGGGCACGGCTAAAGAAATCGGACGACAGATCGGTACGTGGAAAGCGAATGATACCGACCGGAATATCATCACGGGTCCCGCATTCGAGGCGCTTAGCGACCAAGAGATATTGGATCGTGTATTGGACTTGAAGATCATGTGCCGTGCCCGTCCTACGGATAAACAGCGCTTGGTACAATTGTTACAGCAGAAAGGTGCCGTGGTAGCGGTTACCGGCGACGGTACAAACGATGCCCCTGCCTTGAAAGCGGCACAAGTGGGTCTTTCCATGGGTGACGGTACTTCCGTAGCCAAGGAAGCCAGCGACATTACGATTATCGACAACTCGTTCAGCAGCATTACCCGTGCGGTGATGTGGGGACGCTCTTTGTACCGGAATATCCAGAAATTCCTGTTATTCCAGTTGACTATCAATGTAGCCGCTTGTTTGATCGTACTATTGGGGTCTTTGTTAGGTACGGAATCTCCTTTGACCATCACGCAGATGTTATGGGTAAACCTGATCATGGATACATTCGCCGCCGGGGCGCTAGCCTCTCTCCCACCGAATGAGCGAGTGATGAAGGATAAACCACGCCGGAGCGGTAAGGATGGAGATTTCATTATCACCCGTCCGATGGCTTACCATATTTTCGGTGTAGGATTCACGTTTGTCGTAATCTTGATGGGCTTGTTGTTCTATTTCCATGCGCAAGACGGCTTAACGCCGCACGACTTATCGTGGTTCTTCAGCTTCTTCGTGATGCTACAGTTCTGGAATATGTTTAACGCGAAGGCCTTTATGGAAGGACGTTCCGCATTCGCCAATTTAAAGGATAGCAAGAGTTTCTTGCTGGTCGCCTTACTGATTTTGGTCGGTCAATATCTGATCGTCACTTTTGGCGGCGAGATGTTCAGCGTAATACCTTTGTCCTTGAAAGATTGGGCGATCATTATCGGATCTTCCTCCCTGGTTTTATGGATCGGTGAGTTATTCCGGTTATTCAAAAGATAAATATACATTGTACAACTTGTAGAGACGGGGCGTGCCCCGTCTCATCCCAGCTAAATAGTAACTAAAAATACTATCAGACGGTGATGAGACGGGGCACGCCCCGTCTCATCAATCAAAAACAGAATCCCTTCTATAGGGAGCGGCAGTTCCTATTAATAGAAACTGCAGTTCCCTAAGCAGGACACTGCGGTTTCCTGCTTAGGGAACTACAGTGTCCTGCTATGGAAATTTTAAGAAACTATAATAGCATGATAATCTTTACTCTACCTTATCCAACGTAAACGTAAAGATCAGCGTAGAACCGCCGGGAATACCTTGTCTATCTACATACCCATACCCCAATGAAGCCGGGATGATTGCTTCCACGGTCTCATCCAAATGGATATTCAATAAGACACCACTCAAACCCGGGATAATACCGTTCATAGAAAAACTTGATTCATCCAGTTTCTTTTGAAAGACTTGCCCATCAATGAACTTACCTTCCAGATCAAGCAGATAAACCACCGAGGTAGCGGAAGGTGTCGTCGTCCACTCATTCTCTTTCTGAATGATCCGGTATAAGGCGGTATCACCTCCCATAACGACTTGTTTATATTTCAATTCACCGTTCCCGTCTTTCTCCGCTTTCTTTTCCCTGATATATTCCTTGTTTTTGTTGATATAAGCCCATTGCTCATCCGAGAGCTGAAGCTCGTCGTCATTTCCACAAGAAGTAAATCCCATCACCATGATCGCTAAAAGTGACCATACATACATTGAAAGTGCTTTCATTCCTATTCTATATACAATTAAATTATGATTATTCTTGATTACCGAGGCGCGAATATACAAATCCATTTTGTTATATCAACGAACTTTCCGTTCTTTGCATAAATATAGTAGCAACCAACTAATACAATATGAGACTAAATAAATTACTAGCGATCGCAGCGATCAGCCTCTTGTCGGGAGGTATAGGCATTGCGCAAAAAGCGTTAAATCTTGAGGATATCGTAGCCGGTAAGGTGGTGCAAACGAAAGGGATCGGGAGCATGACTTGGCTGAAAGACGGCGAACGTTATAGCCGCTTGGAAGATAATAAGCAAACCGGAGGTACGGATATCGTCGCCTATAAAGCGAAAGATAACTCCCGTGAGGTCATTATCCCCTCATCCCTATTGACGGACAAATCCACGGGAAAGCCCATTCCCGTACGCAGCATCTCTTGGAGCGCGGATAATGAGAAAGTCTTGATTTATAACAATACCCAGCGGGTATGGCGCTATGATACCCGGGGCGACTATTGGGTATTGAACCTAAAGGACGGCGCTTTACGCCAATTGGGAAAAGAAATGCCGGAATCCTCCATGATGTTCGCTAAGTTCTCGCCGGATGGCACACGGGTGGCCTATGTTTCCAACAATAATATATATGTAGAGGATATAGACTCCGGGAAAATCGTCCAACTAACGAAAGACGGAAGCGATACGATCGTAAACGGGACCTTCGATTGGGTATATGAGGAAGAGTTCGGTTGCCGCGACGGTTTCCGCTGGAGCCCGGACGGAAAGCATATCGCCTATTGGCAAAGCGACACGAAAGGAACGGGCGTGTTCGACATCATTAATAATGTAGACTCCATCTACGCCCAGGTAATCCATTTCCCATATCCTAAGGCCGGGACAAGCAATTCGGCCGTAAAAGTAGGCTACGTTTCCGCCGCCGGCGGGAGCACCTCTTGGATCGCCATACCCGGAGATCCCCGGAACAACTACCTGCCCCGCATGGAATTTATCCCCGGAAGCGACGAGCTGTTCATTCAGCAACTCAACCGCCCGCAGAATACGAATAAGGTATGGATCGCCAAGATCTCCGATCACTCGCTGAACAATATCTTCACCGATACGGACGCGGCGTGGCTGGACACGAATGATAACATACAATGGCTAAAGGACAATCGCTATTTCACCTGGGAAAGCGAGCGTAGCGGCTGGCGGCATTTATACCGGATAAGCCGGGACGGAAAAGAGATACGGCCGATCACCCAAGGGGATTTCGATTATATCTCGCCCGTCGGGACCGACCGGCAAAAGGGCTGGGTCTATTTCATCGCCTCCCCGGATAATTTCACCCAACGCTACTTGTACCGGGCCAAGGTATTCGGCAAGGGGGAAGTGGAGCGTGTAAGCCCCCTGGAACAGTCCGGACAGCACCGCTACAACATGTCGCCCACCGGCAAATGGGCCGTACATACGTATAGCAACGCCTCTACCCCATCCGTTATCGACATGGTTTCTTTCCCGAAACATCAATCCGTACGCATGCTCGAGGATAACGCCCAAGCCAAGGAGCAATACGCCGCCTTAGGAGTAAACCCGAAAGAATTCATCCAGGTAAAGTCCGGCGACCTTGCCTTAGACGCATGGATGATAAAGCCCGCCGATTTCGACGCGTCCAAGAAATACCCGGTTATCATAGAGGTATACGGCGAGCCGGCGAGCGCCACCGTACAAGACGTATGGGGTAACGGAGATTTGTGGCAGCAATATATGGCGAACCAAGGATATATCGTGGTAAGCATCGAGAACCGGGGCGCGAACACTCCCCGCGGACGCGAATGGCGTAAATGTATTTACGGGGAAGTGGGCACTTTCGCTTCCGAAGACCAAAGCAGGGGTATTCTGGCTATGGCCCGTCAATATCCGTTTATCGATGCCAACCGGATCGGTATTACCGGATGGAGCGGCGGCGGCAGTCAGACCTTGAACTGTATGTTCCGTTATCCGAAAGTATTCCATACCGGCATAGCGATCGCTTTTGTAGCCGACCAGCGTTTATACGACACGATCTACCAGGAACGTTATATGAATACCCCGCAGGAGAATCCGGAAGGCTACCGCAAAGGTTCCCCGATTACCTATGCCGAGGGATTGGAAGGCAATCTGCTGCTTATCCATGGCACGGGAGATGATAACGTGCATTACCAGAATTGCGAGATGCTGGTGAACAAGCTCGTGGAGAACGGTAAGATGTTCACCCAGATCAGTTACCCGATGCGTAGCCATGGCATCTACGAAAGGGAGGGGACGACGCTTCACCTACGTAAGACAATGGCCAAATACTGGCTGGAGCATCTTCCGGCCGGTGGTAAATAGTAAATAAACGATTCAATGAGACAGTTCTTATTACGATTAGTGATCTTGGCAGGAATCAGTTTCCTGCCAATGGTATCCAACGCCCAGCTTAGGGAAAAGGCCGAGGAGCTATTGTCTACCACACTGGGCAATACGCCAGAAGAGCAAGCGGCCTCAGCCGACACGCTCTCGCCCGCTGAGCGGTACCGGCAGGATTCCATCAAGATGCAGGAGCTAGCCCTCCAGTTGCAAGAGATGAAACTGAACGAGATCTTGCTGAAAGACGAGTTGGAAAGCGCGAAAAGCAGCAACGCTACCGCCGACTCCCTTAAAAGGATCCAGCAACGGAGCCGCATCGACTCCCTTCGTGCGCTGACTCCCGGTGTACCCGTGATCGTGGAGGGGGACACCCTGTTCCACCTTTACGCCAAGCGTGGAGGCCGCACCCCGGTAGACCGGGCCGAGGACTTCCTCAATATCATGGCAAAGATCGGCACCTCGCATTCCTTGAAGAATGACTCCGTCCATATCTATGACAGCGAATACGTAACAGATATCATGTATGGCGAGAAGGTGCTACTAAGCGTCACCGACCAAGATGCCCTGTGGCAAAACGTCAGTCGCATAGCCCTCGCCAAGCAATATCAACCGATCATCCAAGACAAGATACAAGAGCTGAAGAAACAGCACAGTATCTTGCAGATAGCGAAACAGGTGTTATTGTTCATCCTCGTAATCGTCATCCAATACCTCCTGTTCAAACTGACCAACTACCTGTTTAAGAAACTACGCCGGAAAATCATCTGGCTGAAGCAGAACCGGCTCAGATCTATTACCATCCGGGATTACAAGTTCCTCAACACACACCGGCAAGGACGTGTATTGATGTTTTTCACCAACGTGATACGATGGATCGTGCTACTTATCCAGCTGACCATCAGCGTACCGATCCTTTTCGCGATCTTCCCGCAGACGGAAGACCTGGCGTTGAAGATGTTCTCCTATTTGCTGGAGCCGGTAAAGATGATCTTCAAATCGGTAGCCTCCTACATCCCGAACCTGTTTATCATCTTGGTGATTTATTACTGCATCAAGTACATCGTAAAAGGAATACAGTATATAGCCAATGAGATAGAGAGCGAGAACCTGAAAATATCAGGCTTTTACCCGGACTGGGCGCAACCGACGTTTAATATCATCCGTTTCCTGCTATACGCCTTTATGATCGCCATGATCTATCCTTATCTGCCGGGATCGGACTCGGGGGTATTTCAGGGCATATCGGTGTTTGTCGGTTTGATTATATCGTTGGGCTCCAGTACGGTGATCGGAAATATCATCGCCGGGTTGGTCATTACGTATATGAGGCCTTTTAAGCTGGGCGACCGTATCCAACTGAACGAGACGCACGGCAACGTGATCGAGAAGACTCCGCTCGTCACCCGTTTGCGTACGCCCAAGAACGAGGTGGTGACCATCCCGAACTCCTTTATCATGTCTTCCCATACGACGAACTATAGCGCGTCCGCACGGCAATACGGATTAATCATCCACAGCACGATTACGATCGGTTACGACGTACCTTGGCGGCAAGTCCATCAATTATTGATCAATGCCGCCCGCCGGACCGCCGGGGTGTCGCCGGATCCGAAGCCTTTCGTATTGGAGACCGAACTAAGCGATTACTATCCCTGTTACCAGATCAACGCTTATATAAAGGACGCGGATCAGCTCGGCGCTATTTATTCCGACCTGCATCAAAACATACAAGACGCATTCAATGAGGCCGGCGTGGAAATCATGTCGCCACACTATTTCGCCGGACGAGACGGAAGCGCCTCCACGATCCCCACCTCCCCCTATCCGGACGACTGGGTGGAAGGCAGTGAGCACCCATAAAAAAGAGAACCCCGATAGGCCAACCGGATCACCGGAACCTATCGGGGTTTACTTTTTATATAAACCATCCGTAGCGGACAGATTATTTGATACCTGTATTATTTGATACCTAACTTCGCCTTGATCGCTTTAGGAAGCGCATCTTTATGAACCACGATGTTCATGGTCTTATAACGGGCAAACGCTTTGGAAGCATACCAGATACCGTTATACTTACTGTTGGTTCCCCAAGAGTTCTTCACCATGTAATACTCGTTGCCTTCCTGGTCCTTGGCGATACCGTAGATCTGCATGCCATGGTCGTCGGTCGTCTCGTAATTATCGTAAGCCAACTGACGCTCCGCTTGCGTACACCATTTCTGAGGTTGCGGTTTCGTGTTCAGCGCCTTTTCCTCCGGTTTCAATTTCAACCAATGAGCCATGTCGGAACCGCTCAACTCTTGTACCTTCTCATCATCAGGCATAACGGCCACGCCGTCGCGGGTAAAGCCAGCCTCGCTCACGTCAGAACCCCAAGCGATCGTATAACCCGTATTAATCGCGTTATCGAATACCTCCATAAACTCATCCAGCGGCAAGTTGTACGACGTACCATGACGCCAGTTATCCTGGATCTCAAGCGAGAACTGGGTATAGAACGGATGATGCGTATAGGAAGTCAACGATACATAATCCGAAGCCTTCAAACCCGTAGACTCGAAGAAAGATTTCGGCGTATATTCCTTCCCTTTATAAGTGAACTTCTCCGGGGCGGTGCCTAGATAGATCTGATGTACGGTAGCTACCGCCTTCTTCCATAACATAGCGTTATTCTCATCAGACTGCAATTTGCGTAACTTTCCTTTGGCGATAGCGGCCACCATAGCGTCCGTCAAGGCGGAAAGCTCGGAATGATTACTCAACGTATCGGAATACATCACACCCGGGCGCATTTCCGCTTCCGGAACCAAGCCGAATGCCTCCATTCCATAAATCGCGTCATAGAAAGACCCGCCCTGCGAGAACGAGGCATCCCCATGCGTACGCACGGCGGCGTCGGCACGATCCAGGTAGGTGTTATATACCGTGAACATCTCGGATAAGTCGAACTCGCCCTTGCCCAGACGAAGCAATTCCGACTCCAAGAAAGCGTTGGAGGAGTAACACCAGCACGTACCCGCGCGGTTTTGATTCTTAACAGATGTAATCGGGTTCTCTTTCACGGTCGTGAACACGAATCCCTCTTCGCTATCTTTCTTCTCCGTGTCCTGCGCTTGAAGCGTGGCGGACATAGTCAAAGCAAATAGCATGCTTGAAACTAAAATTGTCTTTTTCATGTGAATTTATATATTTATAGTAGTATAAAGTTCATATTTTTCGCAAATGTAAGTGTTTTATCCGTAGCTTGTCCTATAAAGCCTTACGTATTTGAGATATTTTGCCTAAGTTTGCCCCCTTTGAATACATATATACAACTAATTATCCACAAAATGAGAATATCTATTATTGGTTCGGGCAATATCGGTGGAGCGATCGCCCGCGGCTTGGCGAAAGGTTCTATCTTCAAGGCTTCCGACATCACTTGTACCGCGCAATCGGATGAGACCTTGGAGAAGATGAGAAAGATCGATCCGGACTTTATCTTGACCCACGACAATGTGGAAGCGGCACGAAACGCCGACATCATTATCATCGCCGTTAAACCTTGGCGGGTGGAAATGATTATAGATGAGATCAAGTCGGTGCTCGACTTCGAGCGGCAAATGATCGTATCCGTAGCGGCGGGCGTGAGTTTCGACCTGCTGAATACGTATCTTACCAAGAACACGGACTTCGATTGCCTGGCTACTCCCACGATCTTCCGGATCATGCCCAATACGGCTATCGAGGTGATGAGCAGCATGACTTTCGTCTCCGCCCGCAACGCCTCCAAGGAGCAAACGGACCTGATCATCCGCATTTTCAACGAGCTGGGCAACGCCATGCTGGTAGAAGAGCGGTTGATGGGCGCAGGAACGGCTTTGGCTTCCAGCGGTATCGCTTTCGCCTTGCGTTATATCCGCGCGGCGATAGAAGGCGGCGTGGAATTGGGCTTCTATCCCAAACAGGCGCAAGAGATCGTGGTGCATACCGTGAAAGGAGCGGTTGACTTATTACTTGAGAACAAGAGTAACCCGGAGATGGAGATCGATAAGGTAACGACACCGGGCGGTATCACCATCAAGGGACTGAACGAGATGGAACTTTCCGGTTTTACCTCTTCCGTGATCCGGGGATTGAAGGCCAGCAAGTAATCTGATAAATAACAGATCTCAATTCCATTAGCATTTGATTAATCATCCCTTTTCATCGAACTATATTCATGCAGCTCGTGACCCTGGCTCATATGAGCCAAGGCCATAAGCTGATAAATATCTCCTTTTTTCACACCGATATCATGGAAGGAAGAAATCGATCAAAGATAGATCAAACATAACAAAATAGTTTTATTTAATCATTTTTAAAAAGCGATTAAATCTATATTTTCCCGTATTCATATCTATAGACTTCCATATAAAACAGGCTTTCCCTACAATATAATCTTCTGGAAGCAGCCCCCAATTTCTCGAATCCACTGAATTAGTATAATTATCACCAATAACATAATAATAGTTTTGTTTAAACCTATATCCAGACAATCTTGAATTGTTCAACAATATAAATGAATCTTTACAAGTTACTTTTACTGTATCATCTTGCTCCCAAGCTATTAACTTATAATAATACATATAATTATCATTGTTAATATGAACTGAATCCCCATTATGAGGAATATATACTTTACTTTCGATATTATTAAAAAACAAGCTAACACTATCTCCTGGCACACCAATACACCTTTTTACATAATATTTAGAAATATTCATTTCTAATTTATTTTTTGTTATAAAATAAGGAGCATTAAAAACTACAACATCATTCTTTCGTATATCTCTAAAACCTAAAGAACGATAAATTTCAGTTTTTTTACCCTTTAAAGCCAAAAAGACATTAAACAAACGAGCACCATATATAAACTTAACAACAACGATATAATCTCCAACAAATAACGTTGGTTGCATAGAATTGGAGGGTATACGAAAAAAAGACATTATAAATATTTTGGAAAAGGCAGCAACTACAATCAAAACAGAAAACTTAAAAGCAAGATTCCAAAATAGACTTTGCATATTTTTCAACATAACGAATAATATTAATATACAGTCCCTTCAATCGTAATTATAATAGGAGATTCTTCGCCCTCTACATAAACATGAATTACCCTAAATACATCCCCAAGAGTATCTGCTAAATATTCTACAGTAAAATAGTCTGATTTCAAGGCTTCAATTTGAATTACATCATGTTTTATTTTCACACAATCACAAGAAGGTATTATTTGTCTTATTCTCACAGGTTTCGATTCTATGTTTTGAATTAAAATATCAAATGTAAGGATCGAATCCAAACTCATATTTCCTAAATCAATCTGATATTTAGATAAAACTATTGAACTTTGAATTTCACTTTCTAATGCCACATCACCATCTGTAACAATTTTAACAAATAGATTCCTAATAGATTTATTCATAGTAGGATTACCTATAGCCAACACTTTATTATCCCGATCCAACAAAAAAGTTCTCAGATGATCATCTAGAGGGAATTTATTCAATTTATTAAGTTCATCATATCTATCATAATATATAGGATACTCAAACTTACTACTCTTTAGCAGATATTCAATTTTAGAATAATTAGAATAATTAATATAAAACAAAAACGGAATAAATCCTTGATATTTTCACTGAATATAAGTCATGAAGTTCTTCCATAAATCCATTTTTAATTTACAAAACAAGCAATTATCACCATTCACATATACTAATATTTTATATTCACTATCACCAACAAAATTCACATATTCGCCTTCTGTAACATTAGTATATTTAACATCTACCGGAAAAGTTATTTCTTTACCATACCACTCTGCCACAAGCTCTGTTAACCCATCATTGTTCTTTTTCGAACACGAAACAAATAAGCTAAAACACAACAGACAGACTAAGCATCTCATATACATTCATTTTTTATTATAAACTAAATCAAGCCTTTGAAAGCGCAGCTCATCCTCCGAAAAGTCCTTACGTTTAAAGTGAGAAACACTCAGATACAGTCCATCTTCTCTTACAAAATGAGCACGATTTGAAAAAGCAAACTCCGGGAACAAAGTCTCACCTATAATATCTAAATTTTCATTCAAAATAATAATAGAAAATTGTTTTCTGCCATTTCGTAAAATCTCCAGATAGCTATCATTATTTTCCAATTCACTGGAAGGGTAGGCAAATCTATAATACACCTTTCTATATCGATCATATAGACAATCTCCATAAATAGCAAATTCCGCTTCGTGCTTCAGCATTTGATTAAAATCTGATGCATCTGTTCGAAAAACTTCTATTTTAGGTATATACTTACTTTCAACATGCTTCTTTATCACATTTTTATGATCTATTGATGTTTTATACATTATATCACTATACAAAAAGCCATACACAAAACAATCTTCTCCAAAACATCGGTTATAGAAGCACCCAAAGCCTGCACTTGTACCAATATCTAAATAACTAATTAAATGAGGGAAACCAACTGGAAGCAACTCTACAGTATGTCGTATAGTATCAACAACTACTCCAACTTTGCTCTTATCGACCAATTCATTCCCATAAAACATATTCAAATCTTGAGGAATATAGATTTTTGAGTCTAAAATCGCTATAGGGCCAAGCGTTCCAGCAATCGTTTCTAATTCAACAGGTATATCATCACTAGTTTTATCATAATTTATTTTTTGCAAAACAATTCCAGTTGTATCCGTTCGATAAATCATAGCTTTATAAGGAGTTGTTATATATATATGATTGAAATCCTCAATATAAATCTCTCCTATTTTTCCAATACCATCTCCACCTTCCATTGAATATCGGACACATTTCAAAGGTTTCCCTGACAATAACTCATAAATAAAGATAGTCTGCCTATCACTTCCTCGATATGCTAAATACTCTTTATTATCCACTGAGAATATTTCAATCCCTCGATAAGGTAAATACGTATCAGACGATACAGGAAAGGACAAATACTCATCAGACAAAGACAAGAAACAATCATCTCTTCTATCCTGTGTATTACAAGCCTCAAAAACAAAGACCATAATACATGTACATAATAAACCAACAATACGCATATTACCTATATATAATATAATAAAAAAAACATAAGTGGTAAAAGGTGTGACAAAATCATTGCAATGCAAAGGTTTCAACACACCTTAAATAGACTTATCCACCACATGGACATGCTAAACTTTTTCCACTACCACAATCGGCATACTCTCCCGGATCTTTCCAGCGACAAGTATCTCTTGTAGCCAACGCATCCACATTCTCAGCAGCAATCTCAGACAATGACGGTTCATTTTGTTTTTCTTGATACAAATTCCAGCCTTCTACCGACAATACTGCGACAAATGCAAATGCCACAAACAACTTCTTTTTCATAACATTTAGCTTAAATGATTAATACTTTCGCAATAACGGGAAATAAATTTTAAAAAACAAATTACTTATACAAAAAAGCACGTAAATAGTATTAAAAACATCCTTCATCCATCATACTCAGAGCCTGTTTAAATTTCCCTCAATAATAATCTTATAGTGACCAATTTTACCATTTCCTCTACCGAATCGAATGTTAGTTCATAATTCCGGCAGTGCCTTCTATTGTAATCCTTCTATGCGAATGACCTTTACACCGGAGTACATTTCCTTAAGAACTCTCATCAGCAAATAAGTGGCTTTACAGTCATGTATATTGACAAAGAAGAACTGTGCATTAACACATTACAACAAACACGAACAGGCAGTTCATGGCTTGTTAAGTGAATAACTAATCACTTGTCAAGTGATTAACTAGCGGCTGGGGGTAGTCGTAAGCTTACCAGTTGGGAAGTGATTAGTTATTCACTTGACAAGCCTTATTCCAGTGGATTTCTTTACGGCAGAAGCCACCGTCATATCCGCAAAAATCGGAATATCAGACTCCACGATAATGCAATACGCCCTGTATTTCATCGAACAATATGTCGTCTGTTATTTGTATCACATCTCGCGATCAATATATCTATACACTGCATTCCGAATTGTATCTTGCCGAAGCAGTATATATCCATTGGCACTTGAAGTATATCTTCTCTAGCAGATGAAGTATATCTTCTGCGAAAGTCTTAATGCCATGTGTCCGGCACAAAGGCCTTTTCCACCTATGAGATGGTCTAATTAGCTTCTATTGAATATTACTGGATAAAATTTAAACAGGCTTTTCTTTTCGCCTAGCCATTTCCGCCTCCAACATCCGGAGTTCACGGCCGGTCTGCCCCGCTACGGAGGTATTCTCTTCCGCACGCCGGATCAAATAGGGCAATACATCCCGCACGGAGGCGTAAGGGACGTATTTGGTTACGTTGTATCCCGCATGGGCTAGATTGAAGGAGATATTATCGCTCATCCCCAATAGCTGGGCGAAGAAGACACGAGGATCATCGTGGGCGATCCCCTTCTCGTCCATCAATTTCGCCAGCTTATAATTGCTCTCCTCATTATGGGTTCCCATGAACATCTCGAAATGATCCAGATGATCCATGGTGAAACGGATCGCCGCGTCATAATTCTCGTCCGTGGCCCGCTTGTCCTTACAGATCGGATCGGGATAAGCCAACGCCGCCGCGCGGGCACGCTCCGCCTCCATATAAGCCCCGCGCACGAATTTCACGCCGGCGATATAACCTTTTGCCACGGCGTCATCGTAGATACGACGCAGATAAGGCATCCGGTCATGGCGATACATTTGCAAGGTGGCGAATACGATCGCTCGTTTCTTGTTAAACTTGCGCATCGCCTCATCGGTCAACGCGTCGATAGCGTCTTGGAAACAATAATCCTCCGCGTCCACCAAGATACGTACGTCGTTATCGTAAGCCCGTTGGCAAAGCTCCATGAAACGCTCGCGGAACTCACGGAAATGCCGGACATCGTCTATCGTAAGCTCTTCCCGTTTCTCGGAAGCCTTGGCCAGCAACTCATCGGTCGTGATCGTGGAGGGTTTGAATACGGCATAGGCCAGATTCGTATTCCCTTTCGCAAAATCTATCGAGCGCAAGGTCTCCTCCAGAGTCGCCTCAATGCCCTCCGGGGTTCGCTCGCTCTCCGCCGAATAATCGAGCGTCGCCTTCACGTTGTATTTCATCAAGTGATTGATGGCCGCGGAACAGTCCTCCAAGGTCTCTCCCCCCACGAACTGTTTATATAAGGTAGGCTTCACCGCCCAAGAGAGCGGAAAATGTATTTTCAAGGCTATATTCGTGGCTACCTTAGCGCATTTTACCAACCAAGGATATTGGATCGTATTGAAAAGCCAGTAAGCATTTTGTAATTCGCCCCGCGACTTTGAGGAGAAAGCGATCTCGGTATTATTAAAGTCTAACATGTCGTATATAGATAAAGGTTACAGCATCCACCGCTAGGGTACTTTATGGAACACGGACTACACGGAGCACACGGATGACACAGATAATATATAATCCGTGTCATCCGTTATATAATCCGTGTTATCCGTGTGCTCCGTGTCATCCGTGTTCCATATCATGCCCATATGCTAGCTGTCAAAGTTAATAAATCAAGAAATTATTTCTCACCCAAGAACGGATACCCGTAGCTCGTAGGAGGAACCAAGCATTCCTTGATACAACGAGGATTTGTCCAGCGAATCAAGTTCAACGGACCCCCCGCCTTGTCGTTCGTTCCCGACGAACGAGAACCGCCAAACGGTTGCTGGGCGATCACAGCGCCAGTCGGCTTATCGTTTATATAGAAATTACCGGCCGAATAACGCAAGGTATTGAATGCCTTATCGATCGCGTAACGGTCGCGGGCGAAAATAGAACCCGTCAATCCGTACGGAGAGGTACGGTCGCAAAGTTCGAGCGTCTCCTCATATTTAGCGTCGTCATATACATAGATCGTAATCACCGGCCCGAAGATCTCCTCTACCATGCTCTTGAACATCGGATCGGTAGTCTGGATAACCGTCGGCTCCACGAAATAACCAACCGACTTATCCCCCTTACCGCCAAAGATCACCTCCGCGTCTGGCGACTGTTTCGCGTAATCGATATAACTCATGATATTATCGAACGAAGCCTCATCGATCACGGCATTGACGAAGTTCGAGAAATCCTGCACGTCGCCCATCTTGATCTCTTTCAGCATATCGCCCACGTAATCTTTCACCTCTTTCCAGAGCGAAGCCGGGATATAAGCCCGAGAGCCAGCCGAGCACTTCTGCCCTTGATACTCGAACGCGCCACGTACGATAGCGGTAGCCACATCCAACGCCGGAGCCGAGGGATGAACGAAGATAAAGTTCTTGCCACCGGTCTCGCCTACGATCTTGGGATACGATTTATAATGCCCCAAGTTCTCCCCGATCTGGCGCCACAAGGTATTGAACGTAGAGGTAGAGCCCGTAAAGTGGAATCCCGCCAAATCACTGCTACTCGTAATCACCTTACCGATCACGCTACCCTGCCCCGGGATGAAATTCACTACGCCATCGGGCAAGCCGGCCTCTTGGAATACTTTCATCAAGAAATAGTTCGAATGGATCGCCGTAGTAGACGGTTTCCATACCGCCACGTTACCCATCATAGCCGGAGCCATATTCAGGTTGGAAGCGATCGACGTGAAGTTGAACGGCGTGAGCGAGAACACGAAACCCTCCAAGGCACGGTATTCCATACGATTCAAAATCCCCGTCTCGGAATAGGGCTGGTCGGCATACACCTGGCTAGCGTAGAAGGTGCTGAAACGCAAGAAGTCGATCAATTCGCAAGGAGCGTCGATCTCCGCCTGGAACGGATTCTTACTTTGCCCCAACATAACCGAGGCGTTCAGCATATAACGATATTTCGTAGCCAACAACTCAGCCACGCGAAGCATAATGGACGCACGTTCCACCCATGGAAGCTCGGACCATTCCTTATGCGCTTTCATAGCGGCGTCGATAGCCATTTGCACCTCTTTCTCGCCCGCCTTATGGTAAGTGCCCAACACATGATGATGATCATGAGGCATGACGACCTTACCCGTATTACCCGTACGGATCTCCTTTCCGCCAATTACCAAAGGAATATCCCATTCCTCGGAACTAATCTCAGCCAACGCTTTCTTTAAGGATGCTTTTTCACTTGATCCGAGAGCATACGCCTTTACCGGCTCATTAATGGGTTTAGGAAATCTAAAAATAGCATTATCCATAATACTTCAGATTATTTAAATGGTTATTCAATGAAACTTTATGCGGTAAACATAGCGAATTTATTTTAAAACAGAGGCACATAAACGTTAATATATATCAACCAAAGACAACCGCATTGTGCGATCTATAAGAACATGTTACCTTTGTGGAGGTAAGGTTAAACACATTATCACTTACGGAAAGAGAATGCAACTAAATTAAAAGTGAAATGAGAAAATTAGTATTACTGAGTTTTGTTATTGTCGCCTCTTTACAATTCGGCTGGACGCAATCGTTGGATAAGATGCAATGGTTCAACGAGCCGGAGCGATGGGAGATTAAAGACAAGTCGCTCTCCATGCAGGTCACTCCCCAAAGCGACTACTGGAGGATTTCCCATTATGGGTTTACGGTAGACGACGCCCCTTTCTATTATGCGACTTACGGGGGCGAGTTCGAGGTGAAAGTCAAGATAACGGGTGATTACAAGCAGCGTTTCGACCAAGCCGGCCTGATGCTTCGTATCAATCATGAAAATTACATAAAGGCCGGTATAGAGTTCGTGGATGGTAAATACAACCTAAGCGCGGTCGTCACGCATAAGACCTCCGACTGGAGCGTCATCACCTTAGACAAGGCTATCCCCCACGTATGGATAAAGGCAGTCCGCAGATTGGATGCCGTGGAGATCTTCTACTCATTCGATGATAAGGAATATATCCTTATGCGTAACGCTTGGCTGCAAGACAATATCCCCGTGCAAGTTGGGTTTATGGCCGCTTGTCCCGATGGAGATGGATTTAATGTGACATTCGAGCATTTCAAGGTAAAACACCTCCCAGACCAGCGCCGATTAGAGTGGTTAAAGAA
Source organism: Parabacteroides sp. (assembly GCA_028689545.1). Lineage (GTDB taxonomy): Bacteria > Bacteroidota > Bacteroidia > Bacteroidales > Tannerellaceae > Parabacteroides. The sequence continues at coordinate 52,681 of JAQVCX010000002.1, read as the reverse complement.
GAATGCGGCTCAGGTCACGACTTCCGACCTCCCATCCTCATCTATTAATTAGAAAAGAAAACAAGGGTTTCCCCCTACTTTTTGCTTTTTATTTCTATCTTTGGAGCGATAAAATACAATAACTTCAGCAAAATGAACGAACAGATACAACAAATTGCGGAACGTCTAGCCGGACTACGGGACGCACTGGAGATTACGCCAGAAGAAATGGCAAAGGTCTGCAATCTCAAGACTGAGCAATATTTGCTGCTAGAAAGCGGCACGGTTGATATTTCCGTTAGCGTATTGCACCAAATCTCACAGGCTTATGGCGTAGAATTAACCACGTTGATGTTTGGCGACGAGCCTAAAATGAGTACCTACTTTATTACCCGGGGCGGCAAAGGTATTGCCGTAGAGCGTACGAAAGCCTATAAGTACCAATCATTGGCCGCCGGTTTCGTCGGACGTAAAGCGGATCCCTTCTTGGTAACCGTACATCCCAAGCCAGAGGATGAGCCGATGTATCTCAATTCCCATCCGGGGCAAGAATATAATATGGTATTAAACGGCCGTCTGTTGCTACAGATCAACGGTAAGGATCTGATCTTGGAAGCAGGAGACAGCATTTATTTTAACTCACAGCTACCTCATGGCATGAAAGCGCTGGATGGGGAAAAGGTCAGTTTCTTGGCCATCATCTTATGATTTATGAATTTTGATTTATGATTTACGATTTATGGATCTCGCACCGCACTCCATAAGTCATAAATCATAAATCATAAATCAAACAACTTATGTTAGAAAGATTTATAGATAAAACGACGTTTGAGTCGCAAGAGGATTTTATTAAAAACTTCAAGATCAAGGTCCCGGAGAACTTCAACTTCGGATATGATGTGGTAGACGCATGGGCAGAGGAAGAACCGGATAAGAAAGCGTTATGTTGGACAAACGATCATGGAGAGCATATCGATTTCACGTTTGCCGACTTGAAACGGTATACGGACCAGACGGCTTCTTATTTCCAATCCTTGGGAATCGGCCATGGCGATATGGTGATGCTGATACTGAAACGTCGTTATGAGTTCTGGTTCTCTATCATCGCATTACATAAACTAGGGGCTGTCGTGATACCGGCTACACACTTACTGACCAAGAAAGATATCGTTTACCGTGCGAACGCCGCCGATATCAAGATGATCGTTTGCGCCGGAGAAGAGGTGATCACGAAACATATCATAGAGGCTTTACCGGATTCGCCGACCGTAAAAAGCGTCGTATCCGTAGGACCCGAAATACCGGAAGGTTTCGAGGATTTCCAACAGGGTATCCAAAACGCCGCTCCCTTCGTCCGCCCGTCTCACCCGAATAGCAATGACGATATCTCCTTGATGTATTTCACCTCCGGTACGACCGGAAACCCCAAGATGGTGGCTCACGACTTCACGTATCCGCTGGGGCATATCGTAACCGGCAGTTTCTGGCACAACTTGCATAAGGACAGCCTTCACCTAACGATCGCCGATACGGGCTGGGGCAAGGCGGTTTGGGGTAAGCTATATGGGCAATGGATAGCCGGAGCCACCGTATTTGTCTACGATCACGAGAAATTCACACCCGCGGATATGCTACAGATGATACAGGATTACCGGATCACCTCGCTTTGCGCTCCCCCTACGATCTTCCGTTTCTTGATCCGCGAGGATATGACTAAATACGATCTGTCATCCCTTCAATATTGCACGATCGCCGGCGAGGCCCTGAACCCCGCCGTATTCGACACGTTCTATAAGCTGACCGGCATTAAGTTGATGGAAGGCTTCGGACAGACGGAGACTACGCTGACAGTCGCCACTTTCCCGTGGATGGAGCCGAAACCGGGCTCTATGGGTGTTCCCAACCCGCAATACGATGTCGATCTATTGCGTCCGGACGGAAGCCGCGCGGAGGATGGCGAGCAAGGACAGATCGTGATCCACACAACAAATGGCAAGCCAATCGGGTTATTCAAAGAATATTACCGAGACGCGGAACGTACACGGGAAGCTTGGCACGACGGGCTGTATTACACGGGAGACGTGGCTTGGCGCGACGAGGATGGTTACTTATGGTTCGTTGGCCGTGCGGACGACGTGATCAAGAGTTCCGGCTATCGTATCGGGCCGTTCGAGGTGGAAAGTGCCTTGATGACTCACCCGGCCGTAGTGGAATGCGCCATCACCGGTGTCCCCGACGAGATCCGCGGACAGGTAGTAAAGGCCACGATCGTATTGGCGAAGGATTATAAGGATAAAGCGGGCGATGCCTTGATCAAGGAATTGCAAAATCACGTGAAACGTGTCACCGCTCCTTACAAATATCCCCGTGTCGTAGAGTTCGTGGATGAGCTACCAAAGACGATCAGCGGAAAGATCCGCCGGGTAGAGATCCGGGATAAAGACAAGAAATAAGATGGGGGATTTATGAATGAAGCGTATCGCTGTAAAAATAGGAAGCAATGTCCTGACCCGTAAGGATGGGACGCTAGATATCACCCGCATGTCCGCGTTGGTAGACCAAGTAGCGGACTTGCATCGGCAAGGTATGGAGATCGTCTTGATCTCCTCCGGAGCCGTGGCTTCCGGGCGAAGCGAGATAAAGGCCGGCAAAAAGCTGGATTCCGTATCGGCCCGGCAACTGTATTCGGCGGTAGGACAGGCCAAGCTGATCAACCGGTATTACGAATTGTTCCGGGAGCATGGCATGACGTGCGGGCAAGTGCTTACCACGAAAGAGAATTTCGGGAGCCGTACGCATTACCTGAACCAGAAGCATTGCATGGAGGTGATGCTGGAAAACAGGGTGATCCCGATCGTGAACGAGAATGACACGATATCCGTAACCGAGCTGATGTTCACGGATAATGATGAGTTATCCGGCTTGATCGCTACGATGATGGGAATGGATGTCTTGGTAATCCTCAGCAATATAGACGGGATTTACAATGGAAATCCTTCGGATCCGGATAGTTCCGTGATCCGGGAAATAGAATGTGGGAAAACGGACTTGTCGGAATATATACAGACTAGCCAATCATCCTTTGGCCGGGGAGGTATGTTGACGAAATGCCATATCGCCCAAAAAGTGGCGGACGAGGGCATAGCGGTTATCATCGCCAACGGCAAGAAGGAGAATATCCTTCCGCTGTTATTGGCGACGGATAGCGACACGGTCTGCACTCGTTTCATTCCGGCCCCGAAACCCGTCAGCAGCGTAAAGAAATGGATCGCTCATTCCGAGGGCTTCGCTAAAGGGGAGATACATATCAACAAGGGGGCGGAAGAGGCTTTGCTGGGACCGAAAGCTACCAGTATCCTGCTGGTTGGCGTCACGCGTATTGCCGGAGAATTTGAGAAAGACGACATTGTAAAGATTATCAACCAGGAAGGTACGCAGTTAGGTGTGGGTTGTGCCGCCTACGACAGCCGGGAAGCGATCTGTCTGATAGGCCACCGGGACATGAAACCGTTGATACATTACGACTATTTATATTTGGATTAAACTAAACAGAGAAGAGTATGAAAAAGTATTGGTTGACATTCGCATCCGTCCTCATGATTGTAGTGGGACTGCTTAGAGGTATGGGAGGTGTTACCCTCTTGATACAGGGGGATAAACTGGATCTGGGACTTCCCATAACCGCATCTCCCGAGGGGTTAAAGATAGCCGCATATAGCTTGATTGCCGTTTGTTGCCTACTTGTCATCTCGGCTATCTGTCTGACTATCCGCAGGTATGTTGCCAACTATGCCTTTTGCTGGATAAGCCTGTTGTTGTTCTTGATAGGAGGAATCGTAAACGGCTTCCTGCTGTTTGGGCATCCGCTGGCAGGCGGTCAGTTGATGAACTGGGGTATCAGTTTCGTTATCGGGCTTCTCCTGGTACTCGGAAAGGATACCGTCAAATCTAAACACATTCAAGAGTATGAGTATAAATAAACTATTAGAACAAACCGTTCGCGCATCCCGTTCACTCTTATCGCTGAGTGATGACACGACAAATCGCATCCTCACGGAAGCGGCAGCAGAGTTAGTCGCGCACAGCGAACAGATCCTGACGGCCAATGCCGAAGACCTCGCCCGCATGGACCCGGCCAACCCGAAATACGACCGCCTGAAACTGACGGTCGAACGCCTCGAAGGTATCGCAGGGGATATGAGAAACGTAGCGACTCTCCCCTCCCCGCTCGGCAAAACGCTGAGCGAAACGATCCGTCCCAACGGGATGCGGATACGAAAGGTGACAGTTCCTTTCGGTGTTATCGGCGTTATCTATGAGGCACGTCCGAATGTGACGTTCGATGTATTCTCGCTTTGCTTCAAAAGTGGTAACGCTTGTGTACTGAAAGGAGGTTCGGATGCGGATAGCTCCAACCGCGCCTTAGTCCATATCATTCATCGGGTATTGGAACGGGAGGGTATAGACCCGGCCGTCTGTACCCTGCTTCCACCCGACCGCGAAGCGACAACCGAACTGCTGAATGCCGTAGGTCTGGTAGACTTGATCATCCCTCGCGGAAGTAGCTCCTTGATCCACTTCGTACGGGAGCATGCGAAAGTTCCGGTGATCGAGACAGGCGCGGGTATCTGTCATACCTATTTCGATAGCTATGGAGACAAAGACAAGGGACGTGAGATCGTAAACAACGCGAAAACACGGAGGGTGAGTGTATGTAATGCCTTGGATTGCTTAATCATCCACCAAGAACGTCTATCCGATCTTCCGCATATCTGCGGAAAGCTTCCGGACAGCCATGTAACCATCTATGCGGACGAACCGGCTTATGCCGCTCTAGCGGGACATTATCCGGAGACGCTTTTACAGCACGCTGACGAGAACAGTTTCGGTACCGAGTTCCTCGATTACAAAATGAGTATCCGTACCGTATATTCTTTCGACGCGGCCCTGGCACATATCGCCCGCTACGGCTCAAAACATAGCGAAAGCATTATCAGCGAAGATCCGGAGACCATCCGGCGCTTCCAGCAATTGGTAGATGCCGCTTGTGTATACGCGAACGTATCTACCGCCTTTACAGATGGCGCGCAATTCGGATTCGGGGCAGAGATAGGCATCAGTACCCAAAAGCTACATGCCCGAGGGCCGATGGCGCTTCCCGAAATAACAACCTATAAATATATCATTGAGGGAGATGGACAGATAAGAATATAGGTAACTCGCTTGTATCGAACAACATTTAAATCTAAACAAATATGTCAACAGTGATAGATCCAAATATTTCCAAGGCTTTACTTTCAAACACATTCTATTCCTGTCCTTTAGGAGGGGCTATCTACGATGCGGAAGGAAGTCTGATTGACTTGAACAAGGCGATGTTCGCTCATTTCTCCTTGGCGGATAAGCATGACTTTATTATAGACCACCTTTTTAATAATGTTGTACTGAACGATTCATTGAAGTCTTCCCTAAAAAAAGGAGACGCGATCGTATGCGATGAACCCGTCACGTTCAAGGTAGAACCTGTCTATACCGAAGAACAGGGACTTAGCGGGTATGCGCTTTGGCTTACGCAACAAGGAGAAAAAGAGACTGACAGGGAGAACAAACTATTGATGGGACAATTGAGCGAGAGCCGGATATTGATGCGGCAAGCGCTGGAAGACGGTAAATTAGCCGCTTACTCATTCAGCTTCGACCGTTTCTCTACTTGCGACCGGAAATATTGCAACCGTTGTTTTCAGTTCTACGGCACGACCAATACTTTATTAGATAAAAACAGATTCATATGCAGGGCCTTATCATCCGTACGCAAACCCGAGGACAGTTTGGACTTCTTCTATCTGTTCAATAAAATCCGGGACGAGAAACTAGCGTCTCACAACGTCACCTTCCACCTAAAGAACCAAGAGGGGACTTATAAGATGTATGAAGTATCGGGCAAAGGCATGGACCTTGATAAAAACGGCACCCCACACCTCATTATAGGTAGCATCATCGAAAAGGAAAATGACGAGCTAGCTGTCGCGGATCATCAGAAATCCAAGGATCTTTCCATGTTGAAATCCACGTTTCTGGCAAATATGACGCACGAGATACGGACTCCGCTAAACGCCATCGTCGGCTTCTCCGATATGTTAGGGCTGGAAGATGATCCGGAAATGCGCGAGCAGTATATTTCCTTGATTAAGGAGAATAACACGGCTTTGCTCGAATTGATCAATGACACGCTTGAGATGTCCAGGATAGAGTCCAACACGATCAATTGGTCCTACGAGGACACGAATCCGTTCGCAATCATGCACGATGTATACGAGTGCATCTCTCCACGAATATCCAAGAACGTCCGGTTAATCTTGGATGCTTCCCCGGACATGTCCCTTCACACGGATAAGCATAAACTTATGCTGATCTTGCGAAAACTACTCTCTAACGCCCTCCGATATACGGAGAAAGGGGAGATTCATTTCGGATACCAATCGCTGTATCCCGTCAGCGTGCAATTTTACGTGTCTGATACAGGCAGCGGCATCCCGAAAGATAAACTGGGGCATATCTTCGAGCGATTCGTGCAATTGAACGAATTTCAACCGGGCACCGGGTTAGGGCTTTCGATCTGTAAAGGACTGGTCACCGCCATGGGAGGTACCATCTGGGTGAACTCGGAGGAAGGGAAAGGTTCTACCTTCAGCTTCAAATTGCCCATAACACCGCCGGATACGATCTCTCAAACAATTCCTGGGCCTTTCTAAAGGATAATTGACAAGTAGTCATTATCTTTGCCTTTAACAAAATATTATTGTAACAGATATGAGACATTTCACTTGCGTACAGGATTTAGGTGACTTGAAACAAGCGCTTAATGAAGCTTTCGAGATCAAGAAAGATCGTTTCCAGTTTAGTGAACTGGGAAAAAACAAGACGTTGTTGATGATATTTTTCAACTCTAGCCTGCGTACCCGTTTAAGCACCCAAAAGGCAGCCATGAACTTAGGTATGAACACTATCGTTCTTGACGTTAACCAAGGTGCATGGAAGCTGGAAACAGAGCGAGGTGTTATCATGGACGGTGATAAGCCGGAGCATTTGCTGGAAGCTGTCCCTGTAATGGGCTGTTATTGCGATGTGATCGGTGTCCGTTCTTTCGCTCGCTTCGAGAATAAGGAAGATGATTATAACGAGAAGATATTGAGTCAGTTCATCAAATATTCCGGCCGACCGGTATTTAGCATGGAAGCGGCGACACGCCATCCGTTGCAAAGTTTCGCCGACTTGATCACGATCGAGGAGTATAAGAAAACAGCTCGTCCGAAGGTAGTCATGACTTGGGCTCCTCATCCGAAATCATTGCCGCAAGCCGTTCCTAATAGCTTTGCCGAATGGATGAACGCAGCGGATTATGAGTTCGTCATCACCCATCCGGAAGGGTATGAGCTTGATCCTAAATTCGTAGGCAACGCTAAAGTGGAGTACGATCAGAAGAAGGCTTTTGAAGGGGCTGATTTCATTTACGCCAAGAACTGGTCCGCTTATAAAGATCCGAATTACGGACAAGTGATCAGCACGGATCGCAGCTGGACCGTGGACACAGAGAAAATGGCGCTTACGAATAATGCTTATTTCATGCATTGCTTGCCCGTTCGCCGCAACATGATCGTTACCGATGACGTGATAGAGAGCCCGCAAAGCATCGTAATCCCCGAGGCCGCGAACCGCGAGATCTCCGCGCAAACCGTATTGAAGAAAATATTGATGGGACTGGATCTTTAGGATCGAGATAGCGCATTCTTTACGATGGGCATTCCAAGGTGTTTAGAACAAGCGTTCTTAACACCTTAGAATGCCCATTGTTAGTATCTAAGAATAGGCATCAAGCTTTTTCGTATCCATCATAGGGGATATTATTGACAAGCACCGGACAATCTAATCGTTTCACGGAGGTGAAACGATCTTTTCACCTAGGTGATACGATCTCTTCACCTCCGTGAAACGATCTCTTCACCCCTGTGAAACGATCTGTATATATACCGACAGACACGAAATAACACGGACAAACAAGCTACTACCTATCCATCCCAACAAAAAAAGAGCACTCCCCTACTCCTGTAGAAAAGTACTCTTCCTATGGCTGAAAACAAATCTATTAAGCCTCTCCTGTCGGACCTGCGAAGTCCTCAAAATTAGCTGTTTTATTATCCTTATTTCCTGCTTGAAGTTGCTCCCCGAATTTCTTGATGTTGTCTTGCAGAGCGAATAACAAACGTTGTGCGTTATCCGGAGTCAAGATTACACGGCTTTTTACTTGTGCCTTAGGAGCTCCCGGAACCACCCGGATGAAATCCAGGATAAATTCAGAGCTTGAATGAGATATAATAGCCAAATTGGCGTAAGTTCCTTGTGCCATCTCTTCAGATAACTCGATCTGAATCTCGTTATTGGCCGGCTTGTTGTTTTCCATACTTTCTTTTTTTAAATTTATGGTGATTAAAAATTGCGAAGACAAATATACATATTTATTCCGGGTTACAAAGGGATTGGATACGATAAATGCAAAAACGACCACCTTCTCAGGCAGTCGTTTTCTAGTTGTGTTTTTAATTCTCAATTCTTTAGACCAATGTAAAAATACCTTTTGTGTTTGATATATAGGTTTTGGCGTTTTAGTTAAGGCCGTTGTGTTTAAGTGCTAATCTCTTTCACTTGAACTTCACAAAAGTAACGGCTTTACTAAAGACCACCAAATACTATATGTGCAATAAGCAATACTATATCATCAACACTTGACACAAATCAATGTAAACAGGTTTTAAATCCTGTTTTAAATTATAAACCTCGAACGGGAATATTTCTCCCTGTACTCTGTAGGGGTACTCCCTCTACGCCGTTTGAATACCCGGTTGAAATTCGATAGATTATTAAACCCGCATCGATAACATATTTCAGAAATACTGTCACTTGTATCGGCCAAGCGGCATACCGCCTCGGCTACCCGGATCTCGTTCAGGTTATCGATAAATGTCTTCCCGGTCCACTTCTTCAAGAAACGCATCAATGAGGCATCACTCATATTTGTTAACTTGGCGACTTCCGACAAGGTGATACGTTTTTGATAATTCTCGTGCAGATATAACATGATACTATCTAAGCGATCGGTATCGTTATTATTATAATTCTTTACCGTATTCACGGCATTCAAACGCCGGGCGGCCTTATCCAAAGACAGGATCTTAAGAATCTCGATCAAACGCAACAGGTTCTTAAAAGAATCCGACTGGTTATCGTTCGACAACATTTTCAATTTATCTTGAATGCCAAGTATCATTTCCCGACTAAAGACAAGACCGCTGGAAGCGTTATCGAACATATCCTTCATGGTCTTGAAATGTCGTCTATTGATCAAGCTGTCAAATAACGATTCATGAAATTGTATCGTTATCTCAAAGATCCCATTACACAGACACTTATGGTTTGAGTAAGCATGCTTCGTCCCTCCCGCGATCAACACCAAGTCCAGATCCTCGATCTCCTCGATCGAATCGCCAACTATCCGGATAGCGCCAGCGGCATTCTCCAGATAGTTCAACTCAAACTCCATGTGTACATGTAACGGAAAATTAAACCCCGATTTCGGACGCTGCATGACCAAGAAGCAATCTTCTGATGAAAGCGGGGTCGTTTCCTTCAATACGTCTACTTTCCCCATACCCGCAAAGCTTTTTTATTCGAGCACCAGCGTACTGATTATCGGGCAATGATCTGAAGGGAACACGTTATTCAACGTTTCAGTCAATATGCCATGACGCAATACCTTGATAGTTCCTTTCACGAAGATATAATCGATCCATTCACGCTTGTCGTAAGGGATTCTTCCGAAATCATGGAATGTCCATTCCGGACCGTAAGTAACCCCCGCGATCGTACGGGAATGAGTCAAATGACGAGGATCACTCGGATTCGTCAATACTTGTATCGGCTCATCAGAAGGCGCGGCGTTGAAATCACCCGTCACGATTACAGGTAAATTACCGGATAATACCTTCGCTTGCTCCAATACCAAAGAAGCTCCTTCATGACGAGCCACCTTTCCCATATGATCCAAGTGCGTATTCAGGAAGAAGAATTTCTTTCCCGTATTCTTATCTTTCAAGATCGCCCAAGTAGCTACACGCTCGCATGCGGCATCCCAACCTTTCTTTCCTACGGCATTCATATCCTCGGCCAACCAGAAATTACCGGTTTTCTCAACGGAGAAACGATCCTTACGATAGAATATCGGAGCGTACTCCCCTTTCGTCTTACCATCCTCACGACCAACACCCACATAAGCATATTCAGGCAAACGATCCAGCAAATCATTCAGTTGATTATTCAAGACCTCTTGCGCGCCAAACACATCCGCCTCGTGGAACTTCACCAAATCAGCGGCGTAATCTCTCCTGAATTTCCATTGATTATCCTTATCACCCGGATTATCGTAACGGATGTTATAAGACATTACATTCATTTTCCCATCGTTGTTTTTAGCGAATAAGCCACCAGTGGCAAATAAAGCCACCATTAAACAAAGTAAAACTCTCTTCATGATATTGATTATTATATATTTATATGCCTCCGTATTTATCCAAGGTCTTCGATATCTCACAAAAATAAAGCTTATCCCTTTATTAAACAAATAAGGAAGAACAAAAAAGGCCGGCAGATTACTCTGCCAGCCTCTCTTTATGGTTTATTTAACGTTCCTATTCTTCGTCTTCTTTGTCCATGCCATTGAAATCAACTACATTCTTGCGATTCGCGAAGATGCGGTCGAACTCATCCTTAGCACCTACAATCAGTTTATCGAACTCACGCTGACCGGTACCGGCCGGAATCAAGTGACCACAGATAACGTTCTCTTTCAAACCTTCCAAACGGTCTACCTTTCCGTTGATAGCAGCCTCGTTCAATACTTTCGTCGTCTCTTGGAAAGATGCGGCGGACATAAAGCTATTGGTCTGCAAAGCGGCACGCGTGATACCTTGAAGGATCTGGTTCGCTGTAGCCGGAATAGCGTCACGTACCTCGACCAACTTAAGGTCACGACGTTTCAACATACTATTCTCGTCTCTCAACTTACGAGCGGTCACGATCTGTCCGGCCTGCAATGTCTGAGAATCTCCCTGATCCATAACAACTTTCTTGCCCCAGATACGATCGTTCTCGTCCATTACCTCCAACTTATCAACAATCTGCTGCTCCAAGAAGCGAGTATCTCCCGGATCAACCACCTCTACCTTACGCATCATCTGACGAACGATAACCTCGAAGTGCTTATCGTTGATCTTCACACCCTGTAGACGGTACACATCCTGAACCTCATTCACGATATATTCCTGTACAGCCGTCGGACCTTTGATCGCCAAGATATCCGAAGGAGTGGTAGCGCCATCTGATAGTGGCATACCCGCACGGATATAGTCGTTCTCCTGAACCAATAATTGTTTAGACAGAGGAACCATGTATTTCTTAACCTCACCCAACTTAGACGTTACGGTGATCTCACGATTACCACGTTTGATCTTACCGAATCCAACCTCTCCGTCAATCTCAGATACGACAGCAGGGTTAGACGGGTTACGAGCCTCGAACAACTCGGTTACACGAGGAAGACCACCCGTGATATCACCAGCCTTACCTACGGCACGAGGGATCTTAACCAAAACCTCACCGGCTTTCATCATATCGCCATTGTCTTTCACCACGTGAGCGCCCAACGGCAAAGAGTAGTTCTTCAAGTAATTACCATTCTCGTCTACGATATGAGCAGCCGGAGCTTTCGTCTTATCCTTAGACTCGATGATGATCTTCTCCTTCAAACCGGTAGTCTCATCGCTCTCAACCTTGTAAGTTACGTTCTCCACCAAGCTCTCGAACTCGATCTTACCGGAAACCTCTGATACGATTACGGCATTGAACGGGTCCCACTCGATGATTACATCACCCTTCTTAATCGAATCTCCGCTGTTGAAGAACAACTTAGATCCGTAAGGTATATTATGAGTCAACAACACGATCTTCGTGTTCGGATCAACAATACGCATTTCAGCCAAACGGCTTACTACTACTAAATGTTTCTTTCCGTTCCCGTCCTCCGCAGCCTCAACAGCTCGAAGCTCGTCGATCTCTAAAATACCATCATATTTAGATGTGATATTATTCTCTGTAGCGATGTTGGACGCAATACCACCAACGTGGAATGTACGCAACGTCAACTGTGTACCCGGCTCACCGATAGACTGCGCGGCGATTACACCGACAACCTCACCCTTCTGAACCATACGGTTCGTAGCCAAGTTACGTCCATAGCACTTAGCGCAGACACCCTTCTTAGACTCACAAGTCAATACGGAACGAATCTCCACACTCTCGATCGGAGAATCTTGGATTGCCTTAGCCGCATCCTCACGTATTTCCTCGCCGGAACGAACGATCACGTCGCCTGTAATCGGGTGGATCACATCGTGAACAGATACACGACCTAAGATTCTCTCATACAAGGAAGCGATCACCTCCTCGTTATTCTTCAATTCCGTACAAACCAAACCACGCAATGTACCACAGTCTTCCTCGTTTACGATCACGTCGTGAGAGACGTCAACCAAACGACGAGTCAAGTAACCCGCGTTGGCAGTCTTCAAAGCGGTATCGGCCAAACCTTTACGAGCACCGTGAGTAGAGATAAAGTACTCCAACACGGACAAACCTTCCTTAAAGTTAGAAAGGATCGGGTTCTCGATAATCTGACCACCTTCAGCACCACTCTTCTGCGGTTTCGCCATCAAACCACGCATACCGGACAACTGACGAATCTGCTCCTTAGAACCACGGGCACCGGAATCCATCATCATGTAGATTGAGTTGAATCCATCGTTGTCCTCCGTCAATTGCTTAATCAAGATATTAGACAAGTTACTATTAACGTGTGTCCAAGTATCGATGATCTGGTTATAACGCTCGTTGTTGGTAATGAAACCCATATTATAGTTAGCCATGATCTGCTCAACCTCATCGTATCCCTTCTGAACCAACTCATCCTTTTCAGCCGGGATCAGAACATCCGCTAAGTTGAAGGACAAACCACCCTTGAATGCCATATAGTAACCCAAGTTCTTGATATCGTCCAAGAACTGAGCGGTACGAGCCACACCACAAGCCTTGATTACCCGACCGATGATGTCGCGAAGAGACTTCTTACCCAACACCTCGTTTACATAACCAATCTCTTTCGGAACGAACTCATTTACCATCAAACGACCTACGGAAGTCTCGAGCATCGTCTTCACCAAGTTACCGTTCTCATCCAAATCCTCCACGTAAACATGGATCGGAGCATGGATGTCCAAACGTTTCTCATTGTAAGCGATCGTAGCCTCTTCAACACCATAGAAAGTCAAGCCTTCACCTAGTGAGCCCTTACGTAACTTGGTAATGTAATACAAACCAAGTACCATATCCTGAGAAGGTACGGTGATAGGAGCGCCATTCGCGGGATTCAAGATATTGTGAGAAGCCAACATCAACATTTGAGCTTCCAAAACAGCCTCATTGCCCAACGGCAAGTGAACAGCCATCTGGTCACCATCGAAGTCGGCGTTGAATGCCGTACATGCCAACGGGTGCAACTGGATTGCCTTACCCTCGATCAATTTCGGCTGGAACGCTTGGATACCCAAACGGTGCAATGTCGGGGCACGGTTCAACAATACCGGGTGACCTTTCATTACGTACTCCAAAATATCCCAAACAACCGGTTCCTTACGGTCAACGATCTTCTTAGCGGATTTCACCGTCTTCACGATACCGCGTTCGATCAATTTACGGATAACGAAAGGCTTATAAAGCTCGGCAGCCATATTCTTCGGCAAACCGCACTCGTGCATCTTTAATTCCGGACCTACGACAATAACCGAACGAGCGGAGTAGTCAACACGCTTACCCAACAAGTTCTGACGGAAACGACCTTGTTTACCCTTCAAACTGTCGGACAAGGACTTCAACGGACGATTGGCATCTGTCTTAACAGCGCTCGATTTACGAGAGTTGTCAAACAAAGAATCCACGGACTCCTGAAGCATACGTTTCTCATTACGTAAGATCACTTCCGGGGCCTTAATATCGATCAATCGTTTCAAACGGTTATTACGGATAATAACACGACGATACAAATCATTCAAGTCTGAAGTAGCGAAACGACCACCATCCAACGGAACCAACGGGCGCAGTTCGGGAGGGATCACCGGGATCACCTTCATGATCATCCATTCCGGTTTGTTACGACCTCTGGACGCACGGAAAGACTCAACTACCTGAAGGCGTTTCAAGGCCTCGTTCTTTCTCTGTTGAGAGGTGTCCGTGCTCGCACGGTGACGCAATTCATAAGAAAGAGAATCCAAGTCCAAACGAGCCAACAGATCATAAACAGCCTCAGCGCCGATCTTAGCGATGAACTTATTCGGATCCGTATCCTCTAGCAATTGATTTTCTCTTGGAAGGCTATCCAGAATATCCAGATATTCCTCCTCCGATAATAGGTCTAACTCACCGACCGTATCTACGCAACCCGGCTGGATCACGACGTAGCGCTCGTAATAGATGATGGAATCCAGTTTCTTGGTAGGAAGACCTAGCAAGTAACCGATCTTATTAGGCAAAGAACGGAAATACCAAATATGGGCAACGGGAACCACCAAATGGATGTGTCCCATACGTTCACGACGAACTTTCTTTTCCGTAACTTCCACTCCACAACGATCGCAGACAATACCTTTGTAACGGATACGCTTGTACTTACCGCAATGGCACTCATAGTCCTTGATCGGACCAAAGATACGCTCACAGAACAAACCGTCACGCTCAGGCTTATACGTACGATAGTTAATTGTTTCCGGTTTCAAAACCTCACCGCTGGAGTTCTCTAAGATCTCCTCAGGGGATGCCAGACCGATGGTTATTTTTGAAAAGTTACTCTTTATCTTGTTTTCTTTTCTAAAGGCCATATTGTTTATTTATAAAGAGTTATCAACAGATAAAGTAGACGGGCCGTAGCCCACCTACTTCTTTATTGTTATTGAATTAATCTAGAGTGAAACTCAAACCAAGTCCTCTCAACTCGTGCAATAATACATTCAGAGATTCAGGGATACCCGGCTGTGGCATCGGATCACCTTTCACGATCGCCTCATAAGCCTTGGAACGTCCTACGACATCGTCAGACTTAATCGTAAGAATTTCCTGAAGAACATGAGCGGCACCAAAGGCTTCCAGTGCCCAAACCTCCATCTCTCCAAAACGCTGACCACCGAACTGTGCCTTACCACCTAACGGCTGTTGCGTAATCAAAGAGTACGGACCGATTGAACGGGCATGCATCTTATCGTCAACCATGTGCCCCAACTTCAAGAAGTAAGTCACACCCACCGTAGCCGGTTGGTCGAAACGCTCACCAGTACCGCCATCATACAAATAAGACTTACCATAGCGAGGAATACCTGCCTTGTCTGTCCATTCGTTCAAATCATCCAAAGTAGCGCCATCGAAGATCGGAGTAGCGAACTTAACGTCCAACTCACGTCCGGCCCAAGCCAACACAGCCTCGAAAATCTGTCCCAAGTTCATACGAGAAGGCACACCCAACGGGTTCAAGCAGATATCCACCGGAGTACCGTCTTCCAAGAACGGCATATCCTCCTGACGAACGATCTTTGATACGATACCCTTGTTACCGTGGCGACCGGCCATCTTATCACCTACCTGAATCTTACGTTTCTTGGCGATATAAACCTTAGCCATCTGTACGATACCTGTCGGTAGCTCATCACCGATCGTCAAGTCGAACTTACGACGTCTCAACTCAGCGTCAATCTCCTTGTACTTCTTCAAGTAATTCAAGACAACCTGCTTGATCAACTCATTCTTCTGAGCGTCTGCCGTCCACTTGCTTACTTGGATGGAGTTATAATCCAATTCTTCCAGAGATTTGCGGGTAAACTTAGCACCCTTAGCGATAATCTCCGTATTCATATAGTCTTTAACACCTTGAGAAACCTTACCGTTTGTAAGCGCTAACAACTTATCAACCAATAAAGTCTTCAAGTTAGCCATCTTTTCTTCGTATTCCTCGTCCAACTTCGGCAGGATCGCCTTATCAGTCAATCTGGATTTACGTTTCTTGACAGCCTTTGAGAATAAAGCGGTATTGATAACCACACCGCGCAAAGACGGAGTAGCCTTCAAGGAAGCATCCTTCACATCACCCGCCTTGTCACCAAAGATAGCACGCAACAGCTTTTCCTCCGGAGATGGGTCAGACTCTCCCTTCGGAGTAATCTTACCGATCAAGATATCACCCGGCTCGATACGAGCACCTACACGAACGATACCTTTCTCATCCAAATCCTTGGTAGCCTCTTCGCTAACGTTAGGGATATCGGAAGTCAATTCCTCCATACCACGCTTCGTCTCACGTACCTCAAGGATATACTCGTCAACGTGAACAGACGTAAAGAAGTCCTCGCGAACCATACGCTCGTTCAACACGATAGCATCCTCATAGTTATAACCCTTCCAAGGCATGTAAGCCACCTTCACGTTACGTCCCAAAGCAAGCTCGCCTTTCTGGGTTGAGTAACCCTCGGTAAGGATATCGCCTACTTTCACACGTTGTCCGCGATGACAGATCGGTTTCAAATCGACCGTCGTGCTCTGGTTGGTCTTACGCCATTTCGGGATATTATATGTCTTAACCGCATCCTCGAAGCTAACGAATTCCTCGTCCTCCGTGCGGTCATATTTAATCTTGATACAAGTAGCATCAACGAACACAACCTCGCCCTCACGCTCAGCCATAATCTGAGTACGAGAATCACGGGCAACCTGCGCCTCGATACCGGTACCAACAATCGGAGCGTCCGTACGCAACAAAGGAACCGCCTGGCGCATCATGTTAGATCCCATCAACGCACGGTTAGCGTCATCGTGTTCCAAGAATGGGATCAAAGAAGCCGCGATAGAAGCGATCTGCTGCGGAGCCACGTCCATCAAGTCAAGCTCAGAAGGAGCAACAACCGGGAAGTCAGCCTCGAAACGAGCCTTCACCTTATCACGGATAAACTTACCGTTATCATCCAAAGGAGCGTTACCTTGAGCGATTGTCAACTCTTCCTCTTCCTCCGCCGTATAGTATTGCAAGCCTTCCTCAGAGAAGTCAACCTTTCCATCTGCCACCTTACGGTACGGAGTCGAGATGAAACCAAGATCGTTGATCTTAGCGTATACACATAGAGAAGAGATCAAACCGATGTTCGGACCTTCCGGGGTCTCAATCGGACAAAGACGACCATAGTGCGTATAGTGAACGTCACGAACCTCGAATCCGGCACGCTCTCTAGACAAACCACCCGGACCTAGGGCTGATAAACGACGCTTATGCGTAATCTCCGCCAACGGGTTCGTCTGGTCCATGAACTGAGACAAGGCATTCGTTCCGAAGAAAGAGTTAACCACGGAAGAAATCGTCTTCGCATTGATCAAATCAATCGGAGTAAACACCTCATTATCGCGAACGTTCATACGCTCACGAACTGTACGTGACATACGAGCCAAACCAATACCGAATTGGTTATACAATTGCTCGCCAACCGTACGTACACGACGGTTGCTCAAGTGGTCGATATCATCCACGATAGCCTTCGAGTTAATCAACTCGATTAGGTACTTGATGATCTCGATAATATCTTCTTTCGTCAAGACCTTAACATCAGCACTTGTAGTAAGGCCTAACTTCTTGTTGATTCTGTAACGTCCTACCTCACCCAGATCATAACGTTTCTCTGAGAAGAACAGATTCGTGATAACCTCGCGTGCGCTGGCCTCATCAGCCGGCTCCGCGTTTCTCAACTGTCGGTAGATATACAACACAGCTTCCTTCTCGGAGTTACTCGGGTCTTTCTGGAGTGTATTATATATGATAGCATAGTCGGACAAATTCTGGTCCTCACGATGCAACAAGATATTTTGCGTGCCTGAATCCAAGATAGCCTCAATATTGTCGCTATCCAATACAGACTCACGGTCGATGATTACATCGTTACGTTCAATAGAAACCACCTCACCGGTATCCTCATCTACGAAATCCTCCACCCAAGTCTTCAAAACACGAGCGGCCAGCTTACGTCCGATAAACTTCTTCAGATTTGTTTTCGTTACCTTAACCTCTTCCGCGAGGTTGAAGATTTCAAGAATATCTCTATCGCTTTCAAAACCAATAGCTCTCAAAAGAGTAGTTACAGGCAATTTCTTTTTACGGTCGATGTAAGCGTACATCACATTATTGATGTCCGTAGCGAACTCGATCCATGACCCCTTGAACGGGATAATACGTGCGGAGTACAACTTCGTTCCGTTTGCGTGCGTGCTTTGTCCGAAGAATACGCCCGGAGAACGGTGCAACTGAGACACGACAACACGCTCGGCACCATTGATAACGAAAGTACCTCTGTCCGTCATATACGGAATCGGACCCAAGTATACATCTTGAATCACCGTATCGAAGTCCTCATGATCCGGATCCGTACAATACAGTTTTAACTTCGCTTTTAAAGGCACGCTATAAGTTAACCCGCGAGCAATACACTCATCGATACAGTAACGAGGCGGATCTATATAGTAATCTAAGAACTCCAACACAAAATTGTTACGGGTATCCGCAATCGGGAAATTCTCGGCAAATACCTTATACAATCCCTCCTTCTTTCTCTTTTCAGGAGGAGTGTCAAGTTGAAGAAAGTCTTGGAACGACTTCAATTGAACTTCGAGAAAGTCCGGATACGGGAACTGATTCTTTATCGAAGCAAAATTAACTCTTTGGTTTTCAGCTGTTGAAGACATCTAGTAAGGAATTTATTGAACTTATTGAAATTATAGACACAAAAAGGTTAAGAGTCTTCGTAGTCGGAGACTCTTAACCAAATCACCTGGAAACCAGGTTATAAATACTATTTAAGCTCAACTTCAGCTCCAGCCTCTTCCAACTGTTTCTTCAATGCCTCAGCGTCAGCTTTAGCGATACCTTCCTTGATTGCGTTAGGAGCGCTATCTACCATATCCTTAGCCTCTTTCAAGCCAAGACCTGTTAATTCCTTAACTAACTTAACGATAGCTAACTTATTAGCACCAGCTGCTTTCAATACAACATCGAAAGAAGTCTTCTCTTCTGCAGCGGCAGCAGCACCACCAGCAGCAGGACCAGCAACAGCAACAGCTGCAGCAGCAGGTTCGATACCATACTCTTCTTTAAGGATAGTAGCTAATTCGCTAACTTCTTTAACGGTCAAGTTTACTAATTGTTCTGCAAAAGCTTTCAAATCTGCCATTTTTGTATGATTTAAATGATTATTTATCTGTGTAATGTTTTAATAAAAAATTATCTTTCTTCCAAAGTCTTCAACAGACCATGGATTGTTTGTCCTGATGACTGAAGAGCAGAAATAACATTCTTCGCCGGAGATTCCAACAATGCGATAACATCGGCGATAAGTTCATTCTTACTCTTGATATTTACTAATGCCTCAAGATTCTCAGCACCTACATAGAAGCTTTCTTGTACGTAAGCAGCCTTCAAAGCCGGTTTAGCGACTACATCTTTTTTAGCGTCCTTAGTAAAATCCTTAATCAGGCGAGCGGGAGCATTAGCGACTTGTGAGAACATCACAGCCGTATTGCCTTTAAATGCTACGTTAAGATCAGAGAAGTCTCCTTCAATGTTCTCCAACGCTTTCTTAAGCAAGTTATTTTTTACAACGACTAACTTAACCTCACGCTTGAAACACTCTCTTCTCAATTTGCTGGTTTTCTCTGCGTTCAACGCATCGATATCCGTCAAATAGAAATTAGGATATTCCTTTAATGTCTCAGTTAATTGACCTATAATAGTTCCTTTATCTTCCTTTCTCATTGTTCAATTGTTTTTTAGTTTTCTTCAACTGATTTGGGGTCAATTTTAATACCCGCACTCATAGTACTAGAAAGATAAATACTCTTTATATACGCACCTTTAGCCGCAGTAGGTTTCAACTTGATCAAAGTTGAAATAAACTCCTTAGCATTGTCACGAATCTGTTCCGGAGTGAACGACACCTTACCAACAGATGTGTGAACGATACCGCTCTTGTCTACCTTAAAGTCGATCTTACCTTGCTTAACTTCTTTCACCGCATTTCCGATCTCATTGGTAACCGTACCGCTCTTTGGGTTAGGCATCAAACCACGAGGGCCTAATATGCGACCTAAAGCACCGATCTTACCCATGATAGAAGGCATAGTGATGATAACGTCAATGTCAGTCCAACCGCCTTTAATCTTATTAATATACTCATCCAATCCAACATAGTCCGCTCCAGCGGCAGAAGCTTCAGCTTCCTTATCCGGAGTACATAATGCCAGAACCCGAACCTGCTTACCTGTTCCGTGAGGTAATGAAACCACACCTCTCACCATTTGATTGGCCTTACGGGGATCAACGCCTAAACGGACATCAACATCTACGGATGCGTCAAACTTCGTTGTAGTAATTTCCTTTACTAAATCTGAAGCTTCTTTCAATGTATATGCTTTCCCAGCTTCAATCTTGCCCAAAGCCAACTTTTGATTTTTTGTAAGTTTACTCATCTCAATTGAAGTTTATTAATTATTATCCGGGAATGTCCCTTTAACAGTGATACCCATACTTCTGGCTGTTCCAGCGACCATACTCATGGCCGACTCAACAGTAAAGCAGTTTAGATCGACTAGTTTGTCCTCAGCGATAACCTTCACCTGATCCCATGTGATCTCTGCGATCTTATCACGGTTAGGTTGAGCGGAACCGCTCTTCTTCTTAGTAGCTTCCAACAACTGGATTGCCACAGGAGGAGTTTTAACGACAAAGTCGAAAGACTTATCGACATAGTAAGTAATTACAACAGGTAATATCTTACCAGCCTTGTCTTGGGTCTTGGCATTAAATTGCTTGCAAAACTCCATAATGTTAATACCCTTAGAACCCAAAGCAGGTCCTACTGGGGGAGAAGGGTTTGCTGCTCCTCCTTTAATCTGCAATTTGATTTGTCCAGCAACTTCTTTAGCCATTGTTTCTAAATTTTTTTAGATATATAACATCAATAACAGAAAGGTAGCACTTTTCGTAAC
The DNA here is from genome assembly GCA_028689545.1 of Parabacteroides sp. Classification (GTDB taxonomy): domain Bacteria; phylum Bacteroidota; class Bacteroidia; order Bacteroidales; family Tannerellaceae; genus Parabacteroides. The sequence goes on along the minus strand of JAQVCX010000002.1, from coordinate 31,480 downwards.
AAGAGTACTATTCTTTCTCAACTTGCATATAACCCAACTCAAGGGGGGTCTTACGTCCGAAGACCTTAACCATCACCTTAAGTTTCTTTTTCTCGGCGTTGACCTCTTCGATTATACCCGTGAAACCGCTAAACGGTCCAAAAGTAATCTTCACACTCTCGCCAACATAGAACTGGATATCCAGATCCTCTTGTTGTTCCTGCAACTCGTCAACCGTACCTAAGATACGACTCACTTCGGCAGGACGCAATGGCACAGGGGTATCAGAACCACCCAAGAAACCAATCACGTTCGGAATGTTCCGCAATCGATGAGCAACCTCACCAACCAAAGCGGCCTCAACTAGCACATAACCCGGCAAGTAAGCTCTTTCTTTCATGACCTTCTTACCGTTTCGTACCGTAAAGGTTTTCTCGGTCGGAATCAAGACTTGAGATACATATTCTCCCAGATCCGTATTTTTCAACTCAGCCTCTAGATATTCCCGCACCTTATTCTCCTTGCCACTAATGGCACGCAGAACGTAAAATTTCTTTTGGATATCAGACATACCTTAACTGATTAGAAAATTTGATTGTAGAAGAAACGCATAACAGCCTCGAAGGCCCCGTCAACAACAAAGATCAATGCGGCGATGATAAGGGAAGCAAACATAACAACAACCGCACTATTGGAAAGCTCTGCTCTCGTAGGCCAAGAAACTTTATAAACAAGTTCGTTATAAGATTCCTTAATATAAGTAATTATCTTTTTCATCGAATCTATAGATTTTAGCACGGAAGGAGAGGCTCGAACTCCCGACACCTGGTTTTGGAGACCAGTGCTCTACCAACTGAGCTACTTCCGTAAAATAGCCAGTCCCTTAAAAAGACTGGCTATATATTTATTTACAGTTTGAATTAGTTCTCTAATTCCGTGATCTGGCCTGCACCTACTGTACGTCCACCCTCGCGGATAGCGAAACGAAGACCTACGCTACATGCTACCGGATAGATCAACTCTACCTCGATCGTTACGTTATCACCTGGCATTACCATTTCAGTTCCTTCCGGCAAAGTGATCTCGCCAGTTACGTCCAATGTACGGATATAGAACTGAGGACGATATTTGTTGTGGAACGGAGTGTGACGACCACCTTCCTCTTTCTTCAAGATATAAACCTCAGCCTTGAAACGAGAGTGTTCCTTAACCTGACCCGGGTGGCAGATTACCATACCACGCTTGATCTCGTTCTTATCGATACCGCGAAGCAACAAACCTACGTTATCACCAGCCTCACCTTGATCCAATAACTTACGGAACATCTCAACACCTGTAACAACAGATTTCTTTCCAGCAGCGCCAAGACCAATGATCTGAACTTCCTCACCAACCTTAACGATACCTGTCTCGATACGACCTGTAGCAACAGTACCACGACCAGTGATAGAGAATACGTCCTCAACCGGCATCAAGAAAGGCTTGTCGACTTCACGCGGAGGCAGTGGAATCCAAGTATCACAAGCTTCCATCAACTCCATTACCTTATCTTCCCACTTAGGATCACCGTTCAATGCACCAAGAGCAGAACCGCGGATGATCGGAGTGTTGTCACCGTCGAATTGATAGAATGAAAGCAACTCTCTCATCTCCATCTCAACCAATTCCAACATTTCCTCGTCGTCAACCATGTCACACTTGTTCATGAAAACAACCAATCTCGGAACGTTTACCTGACGAGCCAAAAGGATGTGCTCGCGAGTTTGAGGCATAGGACCATCAGTTGCAGCACAAACAATGATAGCACCGTCCATCTGAGCAGCACCAGTTACCATGTTCTTTACGTAGTCGGCGTGACCCGGACAGTCTACGTGAGCATAGTGGCGGTTTGCAGTCTGATACTCTACGTGAGAAGTGTTGATTGTGATACCTCTCTCTTTTTCTTCAGGAGCGTTATCGATAGAATCGAATGAGCGCAACTCTGAAAGACCTCTCTTTGCCAATACTGTTGTGATAGCAGCTGTCAAAGTTGTTTTACCGTGGTCAACGTGACCAATCGTACCAATGTTCACATGTGGTTTCGATCTGTCAAATTTCTCTTTTGCCATAACTTAATTGTTCTTTATTTGATTAATGATCATGTTCTATTTTCTATTGAGCCGGTGCCGAGACTTGAACTCGGGACCTCTTCCTTACCAAGGAAGTGCTCTACCGCTGAGCTACACAGGCAACATATAAGAGCGGAAGACGGGGCTCAAACCCGCGACCCTCAGCTTGGAAGGCTAATGCTCTATCAACTGAGCTACTTCCGCAAGACCGAATAAACCAGCAGGTTCTATCCTTTTGTTTCATCCGTGTGGGCAGTGATGGATTCGAACCACCGAAGGCGAAAGCCAGCTGAGTTACAGTCAGCCCCATTTGGCCACTCTGGTAACTGCCCAATACATTTCAATTGACAGTTGATAATCAACAATCGACAGATTTAAAACAGGAAAGCGACATTCACTGTCAATTATCAACTTTCCACTCTTTAGAGCCTCTTGTCGGATTCGAACCAACGACCCCGAGATTACAAATCACGTGCTCTGGCCAACTGAGCTAAAGAGGCAATACTTCTAAAAGAAGCCGTTTCGTCACCTCGGCGAAACGGCTGCAAATTTAGATATTATTTTTGACCTACCAAATTTATCTACCGTTTTTTTTATTTGGCTCTGACTTTTTCTTTGAATTTAACCAATTGCTTCTCCAAAGCCTCGACGCAATCGTCTACCGCTCCCTCGAAAGTATCGTTTATCTTATCAGCGAAACATTCCCCGTTCTTCACGGACAACATTATACTGGCTTGCTTGTTCTTCACTGTCTCAGGCTTAACCACCTTTAATGTAATCTCCGCCAATATAATACCATCGAAGTATTGCTCCAATTTAGAAACTTTCTTCTGAACAAACGCTTCCAACTGTGCAGTTGCGTCGAAATGAATTGCTTGAATTCTAACCTCCATAATAACCTCCTTCTTTTTTTGCTCTTGGATGAGCATGATACACTTTTTTTAACTCCTCAAAGGTTGTATGCGTGTAAACGCTGGTGGATGCCAAACTGCTATGACCTAATAAATCTTTCACAGCGTTCAGCTCGGCCCCGTTGTTTAACATACTCGTCGCGAATGAATGTCGTAACACGTGTGGGCTTCGTTTAGCCAGCATGGGTATTTCCGACAATTGCTTCTTTACTACATTATAAACAATTCCCGTCGACAACTGGTTCCCGTTCTTACGGACGAAAAACCACTCACTGGCCGCCTCTGCCTCACGATCACGGACTTCCGTGTATGCAAGCATTAAGTTTTTCAAACCCTCCGCAAAAGGAATCAACCGCTGCTTGTTCCGCTTTCCGGTTACCTTGACCTGCATCGCCTCATAATCTACATCCGTATTCCGGATGCCGATTAGCTCAGAGCGGCGCATCCCGGTATCGTATAGCATCTCAATGATCAACCGATTCCTCACACCTTCAAAATCCTCATCAAACCCGTCTCCGTCCAACAACGCCTCCAACTCGCTATCCTTAATAAAATAAGGTAAGGGTTTCTTCGTTTTCGGACCGTTCACCAATCTCAACGGATTCGCGGAGACTATGCCCCGTCTCATGAGAAACTTAAAAAAAGATTTCAAAGAACTTAATTTCCGGTTTACCGATACGGGAGAGAGCTTCTGGTCCATCAAACTAACGATCCAGCATCTCACGAAATCCGAGTCGATTTCCCCGGGGTCGAATACACCTTCTCGATGCTCTCTTACATATCTCTGGAATTGGTCCAAATCCTTCGAATAAGCACCAATCGTATAAACGGAATAGTTCCGCTCGTACCGGAGATAGTTTAGAAAGTCATCGATCAGCATATTCTCGTTGCATCAACATTCATGCAACGAAAATAGGAATAAGAATTCAATAAAACAAGCCTAAAGGCTATAATTATTCTTCTACTTGCTGCAATTGCTGTACGTAGACGGCACGCATAGTCTGCTTTCTCTTCGTAACAGACGGTTTCTCGAAAGCTTGACGGCCTCTCAATTCCTTGACTACACCTGTTTTCTCGAACTTTCTCTTGAATTTCTTAAGCGCCTTCTCGATGTTTTCGCCTTCTTTTAATGGAACTACGATCATAATTTAAATTGTTATATTGTTTAATTATTTATATCCTCAAATTGAGCGGCAAAATTACTGATTGTTTCGGGATTAGCAAAACTTTCAGCAATTATTTTCATAAAAGATGCCTTTCTCCGTAATTATCGCCGTGATTAGCTCGTGAGGAGTAATGTCGAAGGCGGGGTTGTAGACTTTCACGTCTTGCGGGGCCATACGCCTTGAATACCACATCTCGGTGACTTCTTTAGGGTTACGCTCCTCTATCACAATGGAATCTCCGTCCGGGCACGAGCTATCGATGGTGGATGTCGGGCCTAATACATAGAAGGGGATCTTGTAATGCCGGGCCAGGATAGCCACGCCGGAGGTACCGATCTTATTCGCCACGTCGCCATTGGCGGCTACCCGGTCGCAGCCTACTACCACGGCTTGCACCCAGCCTTTGCGCATGACGATGGAGGCCATGTTGTCGCAAATCAGCGTCACGTCCACGCCGGCCCTGCTCAACTCATAGGCCGTGAGCCGGGCTCCTTGCAGCAAAGGGCGGGTCTCGTCGGCGAATACCTTGAAGCCATAGCCCCTCTCCTGCCCCAGATAAATCGGAGCCAAGGCGGTGCCATACTCCGAGACCGCCAGATGCCCGGCGTTGCAATGCGTAAGGATTCCCATCCCGGGGCGGAGCAGCTCCAGGCAATTCTCGCCGATCCGCCGGCAAGCGTCGGCGTCTTCCTCCCGGACCGCGATCGCTTCCTTATATAATAGCTCTTTCCATTCCACGACAGAGAAGGCAGGATGAGCCACCAATACCCGCTCCATCCGGTTCAGCGCCGCCACCAGGTTCACCGCCGTCGGACGGGAACTCGCCAGATATTCCTTGATCTTCCGGAACTCATCCACGAAGACGGATCGCTCCGCCGTATCGATACGGCGGGCGCAAACGTAGATCCCGTAAGCCGCCGCCACCCCGATGGCTGGCGCCCCACGTACCTTTAATTGATAGATAGCGTCCCATATCTCCCCGGCAGTGGTAAGGGTCAGATACGCTTCCTTACCCGGAAGCAGGGTTTGATCCAAAATGATCACGCCGTCCGCCCGGTCGTTGAAACGCACGGTCCTTAAATCTGATAAAGCTTGTATCATTCGTTATGGCACTTCTTATTTAGTTCCACAAAGCTAGTAAATTATTCCTTGATACCTGTTAAAACTCATGAATCTATAGGAAACCCGGTCTTTTCGCAGATTTCAGACCTATCCGTTTGTGGCGAAAGTGATTTATCGTACCTTTGCTAAACATCAAAATAAATAAGAACTGTGACAAAACACGCATCCTTCGATTATTCAAAAGTACCCTTTCAATTCGGCTTGTGCGCGGCGACGGACTGTCCAAACAGCGATACTTGCCTACGCCGGACCGCGTACGATCATGTTCCGGCGAATGTCTTTTTCCCCCCGACCTTGCATCAGAGGGCGATAGAGGCGATGGCGGGGAAATGCAAGTATTACCGTTCCAATCAAAAGATACGCTATGCGAAAGGCTTCCTTCGTACGACGGAGGCTTTGGCGGTCAATATGTCGGGTAAGTTCCGATATACCTTGATCGGTCGCTGGGGCATCCGGAGATTTTACCAGAAGCGGAAAGGGGAGACTTTGCTCTCTCCCGCCGAGCAAGAAGAAGTAGTAGCTCTCGCCAAGCTATTGAACCTGCGTTTGGATGACTACTTCGACGCTTACGTGGAAGAGTATGATTGGGGATAAGGTGCTCCTTACCGAGAAGGGACACACATATAATAGTGGCTCCATTTACATATAGAGGTAACGCCATTTACATATAGAGGTAAAGGGCGTTACATAAGGTGGTAAAAGCATTTACATCATGATGTAAATGCTTTTACATTATACAGCAAACCACAGGTAAACAGAATGGATTAATAATCATATACTTATGCAACAAACCCAGCGTTTAAGTGTACTCCGTAAATCAGCAGGCTGAAATGGCACATATCATTCACGACAGGACCCGCTTGCAGTCCGGTCACTTTTTACAAAAAACATTAACTTGCGAAAACTAAACAATTCATTAACTTTGCGAGTATTAATGTTGACTAAAATAAAATGCGATGAAAACAAATATTCCTGAACGTATCGCCGCCCTACGGGAGGCTATGAGACAACAGAAAGTTGACGCTTACATCATACCCAGTTCCGATCCGCACCTGAGCGAGTATCCGGCCGATCGCTGGAAATCGAGAGAATGGATATCCGGCTTCACGGGCTCGGCGGGAACGATCGTGGTCACCGCGGACAAGGCGGGCTTATGGACCGACTCCCGGTATTTCCTGCAAGCGGCCAGCCAGCTGGAAGATTCCGGCATCGAACTCTATAAGTTGGCCCTCCCCGAGACACCGTCTATCACCCAGTTTCTCTTGCATGAGCTACACGCCGGACAGGCCGTGGGGCTGGACGGGCAAACCTATAGCGCCGCCGAAGCGAATGCCTTGGCGGGTAAACTGAGCCGGAAAGAGATCAAGCTAGATACCTCCGCCGACCTGATCGAGGGTATCTGGAAAGACCGCCCCGCCGTCCCCGGAAACCCGATATTCGAGATGCCGGAAGCATTAAGCGGAGCCTCCGTACACGAGAAACTAGACCTTATCAACAACCGGCTGCGGAGCGAGGGTGCCGATTGCCTGATCCTCGCCGCCTTGGACGAGATCGCGTGGACGTTCAATATACGGGGTACGGACGTGACCTACAACCCGGTCGTAGTCAGCTACGCCTTCGTATCGGAGGATGAGAGCGTACTGTTCATCAAGCCAGAGAAGCTGACCGCCGAGATCGCCGAGCATTTCAAGAAAGAAGGGGTTACGCTGGCCGAATACTCCATGATCCAAAGATACCTGTCACGCCTGCCGGAAAACAGCCGGGTATTCGTGGATATGAGCAAGACGAACGTCTCCTTATACGACGCGATCCCGCAAGGCTGTACGATCGTGGAAGGGATCTCCCCCGCCAACCACTTGAAGAGCATCAAGAACGAGACCGAGATCAAGGGATTCCAGAACGCCGTGGTAAAAGATGGCGTCGCCTTGACCAGATTCTATATCTGGCTGGAGAAACAAATGGCGCAAGAAGCTCCGGTTACGGAGATCAGCGCCGCCGAGAAACTGACAGCCTTACGCGCGGAACAACCACAATATATAATGGATAGCTTCGGCACGATCTGCGGCTACGCCGAGCACGGAGCCATCGTTCATTACTCCGCTACGCCGGAGACGGACGCTACCTTGAGGCCGGAGGGATTGCTATTGATCGACTCCGGCGCGCAATATCTGGACGGCACGACGGATATCACCCGCACGATCGCCCTTGGAGAGCCGACGGAGCAGATGAAGAAGGATTTCACCCGTGTATTGAAAGGGACGATCAGCTTGGCGAAAAGCAAGTTTCCCGCCGGGACACGGGGTTCGCAGATCGATATCCTCGCCCGTAAGGCGCTATGGGATTCCGGCATCAATTACTTGCACGGAACCGGCCATGGCATCGGCCATTGCCTGAACGTACACGAAGGCCCCCAAAGCATCCGCATGGAGGAGAACCCGGTGACCTTGAGGCCCGGAATGGTGATCAGCGACGAGCCGGCCATGTATCGTACCGGCGAATACGGCATCCGTACGGAGAATATGATCTTGGTTCGTGAGGATAGCGAGACGGAATTCGGGAAGTTCCTCGGCTTCGATACGCTGACGCTTTGCTTCATCGACACGAGCTTGGTGATCATCCCCATGCTCTCTGCCCGTGAGCACGCTTGGCTGAACAAGTACCACCAAATGGTCTACGATAAGATCAGCCCGTTCTTGAACGAGGAAGAGAAAACTTGGCTGAAAGAGAAGACAACAGAAATTTAAACAACTAAATAAACATGGCTCTAATTAAATCCGTTCGTGGCTTTACCCCGAAGATCGGTAAAGACACTTTTTTAGCAGACAACGCCACGATTATAGGCGACGTAGAGATTGGCGAAGGTTGCAGTATCTGGTTTGGCACCGTGCTTCGCGGCGACGTGAACTCGATCCGTATCGGCAATGGCGTGAACGTACAGGATGGCTCCGTACTTCACACCTTATATGAGAAATCGACGATCGAGATCGGCGATGATGTATCCATCGGCCATAACGTAACGATCCACGGGGCGAAGATTTGCAATGGCGCCTTGATCGGCATGGGATCCGTGGTATTAGATCACGCCGTAGTAGGCGAGGGAGCGATCATCGCCGCCGGTTCCGTAGTATTAAGCAAGACAATCGTAGAGCCGGGCAGTATCTACGCCGGAGTTCCCGCTAAGTTCGTCAAGAAGGTAGATCCCGAGCAAGCGAAGGAGATCAACCAGAAAATAGCCAAGAACTACCATATGTATTCCTCTTGGTATAAAGAATAAGGACATGTGTTTGATTATTTGAATTATAAACCATATATTTGTATCTATGAAAAAAGAATTGGGGAAATATTTATTAGATATATCAAAGCTCGTCTTCGCCGGAGTAATCTTGGCAGGTATAATGAGTTCAAATGTCAATAAATGGGCTCTTTTTCTTATAGGAGGTGTGGTTTGCTTAATCACATTATTATTTGGTTTAAGATTAGTAACAACTAAAAATAAGGAGGAATAATATGGAATTAGTAATCTTTCTTGGAGTTGTCGGGTTTATTTGTCTAATAGGCTTAATTTACACGTACACCCCTTCGGGCAAAAAGTGGTTACATGAAAAATGATTCAAATAATAGGATTCCAAACAATAAACACTGTTTGTCCCGAAGAGTGGGATGGATAGTGTTTGTTTTTATAGTAGGGATTGGAGGATATCTGGCGTTACCCTCCAATCATTATCTACGCAAGGCCCTCGTTCATTTGTTACCCAAGATCGATCAATATCCGATCTTCGAGAACCGGCTCGTGAAAGCAGGTTCGCCCCACCCCTGGGAACTATCGGACGCTTACAATACGGGAAGTATCCCGGAGAAATACCTACCCCGGTTCGAGGAGCTGGGTACGGTCGCCTACGTAATCATCCAAGACAATCGATTACTTTTCGAGCAATATTGGGAAGATTATTCCCCGGAATCGCATAGCAACTCCTTCTCGATGGCGAAGAGTATCGTCTCGTTGGCGATCGGCTGCGCTATCGATGACGGTTTTATCCGGGATGTAGATCAACCGGTAAGCGACTTTTTCCCGGAGTTCAAGGGATACGACGGAAAGCCCTTGACGCTTCGTCATTTGCTGACCATGAGCGCCGGCGTGGATTTCGACGAGGCCTACAGCTCTCCGTTCTCCCCTACCACCAAGCTATATTATGGCAATGACCTACAGGAAATCGCCTTCGGGATGAAAGAGATCGCCGAGCCCGGCGTAAACTTTATCTACCAAAGCGGCGTGACACAGCTGTTGGGTTTTATCGTAGAGAAAGCTACCGGCGAGAAACTAAGCGATTATGTATCCCGTAAGCTATGGACCCCGATGCACGCCGAGGAAAACGCCCTTTGGAGCCTCGACCGGAAAGAGGGCATGGAGAAAGCCTATTGTTGCTTCAACAGTAACGCCCGCGATTTCGCCCGCTTCGGACAATTATTACTAAACAACGGCCGATGGGATGGCCGGCAATTGATCTCTCCCGCCTATCTGACGGAAGCGACAAGCCCCGATACCCGTCTGATCTATAAGGATCTCGACAAACCCAACCATTGTTACGGATTCCAATACTGGATACTTGATTATAAAGGGATGAAAGTCCCTTATATGAGAGGTATCTTGGGACAATACGTCTTCACGCTCCCGGAAAAGAACGCCGTGATCGTAAGACTCGGGCACAAACGCAGTGATACCTACACCGCGGACCAGCATTATCCGGACGATATAAATACCTGGTTGGATGCGGCGATGGACCTGCTTCAATAAAAACACATTTATCAAACGATCTAAAAATCAAAGCACATGAGAAAGACGATTTTAACAACAGCACCTTTGGCGGCACTCCTTTTGCTATCTTGCGCACAGAAACCAAGTACGCAAAACACGGACATCTCTTATATACCGCAAACACCGCTCAATCCGCCGACGTATGTTTGCTACAAAGCGCCCACGCCTATCCAGATCGACGGAAAGTTATCGCCCGGAGAATGGGACGCGGTGCCTTGGACCAGCGACTTCCTGGATATCGTAGGAGACAAACGCCCGACCCCTCACTTCCAGACCCGGGCCAAGATGACTTACGATGACAACGGAATGTATTTCGCCGTCCTTATGGAGGAGCCTCACGTATGGGCGACCATCACGGAGCACGATGCCGTGATCTTCCAGGACAACGACTTCGAGATCTTCCTGAATCCTACGAACGACACCCATAATTACCTGGAATACGAGGTGAACGCCTTGGGCACGGAATGGGACTTGTACTTAACCCGCCCCTACCGAGACAATCCCAAGGTATTGAATAATTGGGAGTTCGCCGGAATGAAATCAGCGGTTTACGTGGACGGTACGCTGAATAACCCGAAAGACACGGATAAATCGTGGAGCGTAGAGGTATTCATCCCTTGGACCTCCATATACCAAATGGACAGAGGAAAAGAAATGCCGGAAATCGGTGAGCAGATCCGTGTGAACTTCTCCCGCGTGGAATGGACGACGGACGTGAAAGACGGTAAATACGTGAAAGTACCCATCCAAGGAGAGGGTAAGGTCCGCGAGTACAACTGGGTATGGGCACCTACCGGCGTGATCAATATCCATATGCCCGAATACTGGGGCTATGTCCAAATATCGGATAAGATAGCGGGAGAAGGTGAGACTCCTTTCGTAAAGCATCCGGCGGAGGAGACCAAATGGATCTTGCGCAACTTATATTATCGCCAAAGCGAGTTCGCCGCGACCTTCGGACATTATGCCGACAACATCAACGACCTGAAGGCAAACGAGCTATGCCCGCAAGAGATCGCCAATCAAATGGAAATCCATGCCACCCCTTCCATGTACGAGATATCGCTACCCGCACCGGACGGTACGATATGGAGTATCCGGCAAGACGGTCTGGTATGGGCTAAAAAGAAATAACACGAATTCGATTTATGATTTATGATTTATCATAGACACATAAATCATAATTCATAAATTATAAATTACAAATTACAACTCATGAAGCAAAACAGTTTATGGATAGCGGCCTTAGCTTTAGGTATCACGCTATCGGTTCACGGGCAACAGAGCGGTGGAGGCATCTCACCCGCGATGTTGCAGCAAATCAAACAGTCTTATCAAGGTACGCCGGCCGATAAGGCGATCCGCAACGCGATCACCAATAATGACATCAACAAACTTGCCGTTAATGGAGAGAGCAAAAACAACTTGGATACTTACTTCTCTAATAAGGTAGAGAGTAAGGGGATCTCCAACCAGCGTTCCTCGGGGCGTTGCTGGCTTTTCACGGGATTGAACGTATTCCGTGCGCAAGCGATCCATAAATACGACATGGGGGAATTCCAATTCTCCCAGAATTATTCTTTCTTCTGGGATCAATTGGAGAAAGCGAACCTTTTCTTACAAGGCATCATCGATACGCGCCTGAAACCGATGGACGACAAGATGGTGGAATGGTTATTCAAGAACCCGATTGGAGACGGCGGGCAGTTCACGGGAGTTTCCGACCTGCTTACCAAGTATGGCGTGGTTCCCGCCGAGGTCATGGTAGAGACCAACAGCAGCAACAGTACCGGGCGCATGAGCAACCTGATCGGATTAAAGCTGAAAGAATACGGCTTGCAACTTCGTGACCACGCAACCGTCAAAGGTACAACGGTCGCGGATCTGGAGAAAAAGAAGACAGAGATGCTAGGCACGATTTACCGTATGCTCGTATTGAACTTGGGAGAGCCGCCTACGAAATTCACGTGGACTCGTAAAGACGCTAAAGGGAATCCGGTAGAGACGAAGGAATATACCCCTCAATCCTTCTTCCAAGAATATATCGGGGACGATCTGAAAAACAACTACGTTATGTTGATGAACGATCCGAGCCGCGATTATTATAAGTTGTATGAGATCGATTACGACCGTCATGCTTACGATGGCAAGAACTGGACGTACGTAAACCTCCCGATCGAGGATATCAAACAGATGGCTATCGCTTCCATCAAGGATAGTACCATGATGTATTTCTCTTGCGACGTGGGTAAGTTCTTCGATCGTGACAGAGGTATCCTGGATGTAAACTTCTATGACTACGGTTCCTTGATGGGTACCACATTCGGCATGGATAAGAAACAGCGCGTCCAGACATTCGCCAGCGGTTCCTCACACGCCATGACCTTGATGGCTGTAGACCTCGACGCGAATGGAAAGCCGAAGAAATGGATGGTTGAGAATAGCTGGGGCCCCGGAGCGAACGCCGGTCACCTCATCATGACAGACCAATGGTTCAATGAATATATGTTCCGCTTGGTTGTCAACACGAAATATATCACCAACCAAATAAAAGACATATTGAAACAAACGCCGACTCGCCTTCCCGCTTGGGATCCGATGTTCGCCGAAGAGGATTGATACCGTCATTCAAGAATAAAGCCGATCCCTTTTTGAGAGATCGGCTTTATTTTATGATAAGGATAAAAACCGGCTAAAGCGAAATCGAATCTAATACCAGATCCGTAGCCCCCGCGTTATCCTTCACAAAATCGCCGGCGGCTTTTCCGGAAGCGGCAAGGGTCTCTTGGCTAGAAAGCAATTCATCCATCTTCATACGAAAGGTCTTCTCGTCGGATAAGGAGAAACCACCCCCTACGGCGATCAGATCCTTTGCCTCCTTAAACTTATGATACTTGGGACCGAATAAGACAGGCACCCCATAGACGGCGGCTTCCAACGTATTGTGGATACCCGCCCCGAAACCTCCACCGATATAAGCGATCTGCCCATAGCGATAAATAGAAGATAAGAGTCCGAAGCTGTCTATTATCAAACAATCCTTATCGGCCAGATCATCCTCGTGCGCCTCCGATAGACGGACGGACGGACGTTTTAGCATCGCCTCGATAGAAAGGAGATGCTCCCGGTGGATCTCATGCGGGGCAATAATCAGCTTCATCTCCGGATGCTCATGGAAATAAGGGATAAAGATCGCCTCATCTTGTGGCCATGAACTACCGGCTACCATCACGATCGGCTTCTTACCATCCTTGCTTTCCAAGAAATGCTCGATAAACGGAAGCTCGCGAGCTTGCTTACGAACATCCAGCACCCGGTCGAAACGGGTATCGCCGGTCACCGTCACGTTCGTGATACCGAACTCATTCAAGAGTTTCATCGAACGCTCGTCCTGCACGAACAGATGATTGAAACAAGACAGCATCTTCCGGTATGGCTTTCCGAACCATTGGAAAAACAGTTGGTCCGGACGGAATATAGCGGAAATGAGATAAACCGGTATTCCCCGCTTCCGCAACTCACGCAAATAGTTCCCCCAAAACTCGTACTTGATAAATACAACAATCGCCGGGTTGGCCAGATTCAAGAACTTATTCACCCGGAAAGGCGTATCGAAAGGAAGGTAACAGATCACATCCGCTCCTTTATAATTCTTCCGTACCTCATAGCCGGAGGGAGAAAAGAAAGTCAGCAACACCTTATACTCCGGATGTTCCGCCTTGATCTTCTCGATCATAGGACGCCCTTGCTCGAACTCGCCCAGCGAGGAAGCATGAAACCAGATGTATTTAGCGTTCCGGTCGATCTTCTCACGAAGTATGGAATTTGTTTTCCACTGCCCGAATCGCATCAATCTCGCCTTTTTATGGAAAGGCGAGATCAAAGCGACTACAAAAGCGTAGAGATGTATTGCTAAACTGTACATGATTATTTTAATATCTCGATGGCCCGTTGGATACGGCGGATAGACTCCTCTTTGCCTAAAGCCTCGGTGATATCAAAGATGCCTGGGCCCTTGCCCTCGCCTACCAAAGCCAGACGGGCGGCGTTCATGATATTTCCCAACTGATATCCCTTGCTCTCGATCCAAGCCTTACACTCGTTCTCGGTACCTTCTACGTCGAACGGCTCACGGGCACGCAATTGCTCGATAAACTCTCCCAATTGTACGGCGGAATCTTCCTTCCAGCGTTTCTTGCGAGTCTTCTCATCGTACTCCGACGGAGCGATAAAGAAGAAAGAGCAAAGATCCCATAGCTCACTCACGAAATTGACACGGCCTTTCATCAAGCCTACCACTTTCTCTACGTAGGCGTGGGTAGTCTGGATACCATGGCTCTCCACGATCGGCAAGAACAGGTCCGCGATCTCCGCGTTACTCTTCTCCTGTAAATAGTGGTGATTAAACCATCTGCCTTTCTCATAATCGAACTTAGCACCGCTCTTGCTGCAACGAGACAGGTCGAACAAACGGATCAAATCATCCATGTTCATCACCTCCTGATCGTTACCCGGGTTCCAGCCCAGCAAAGCGAGGAAGTTTACGACAGCCTCGGGGAAATAGCCGCTCTCACGGTAACCCGATGAGATATCGCCCGTCTTCGGGTCGTGCCATTCCAAGGGAAATACGGGGAAGCCCAGACGATCGCCGTCACGCTTGCTCAACTTGCCGTTACCTTCCGGTTTCAACAGCAACGACAGGTGGGCGAAACCAGGCATCGTATCTTCCCAACCGAAGAAACGATATAATAATACGTGAAGCGGCGCGCTCGGCAACCACTCCTCGCCACGGATCACATGGGTAACCTCCATCAAATGATCGTCCACGATATTCGCCAAGTGGTAAGTAGGCAATTGATCGGCCGATTTATATAATACTTTATCATCCAAGATAGATGAATTAATAACGACCTCACCACGAATCAAGTCGTTCACATGGATATCTTCATTCGGCTCGATCTTGGCACGAACTACATACTGATGACCAGACTCGATCAAGTTATGAACCTCCTCAGGGGAAAGTGTCAACGAGTTCCGCATTTGCGAACGGGTAGAGGCGTCGTATTGGAAATTGGCGATCTCTTTCCGTTTCTCCTCCAACTCGGCAGGCGTATCGAACGCTATGTAAGCGTGCCCATCGTTCAGCAATTGATCGACATACTTCTTGTAGATCTCACGACGCTCGCTCTGGCGATACGGGCCATACTTGCCGCCGAAGCTCACGCCCTCGTCGAACTTGATACCTAGCCAAGTCAAGGCCTCGATGATATAGTCTTCCGCCCCGGGAACGAAGCGTTGGGAATCCGTATCCTCGATACGGAGAATCATATCACCGCCATTCTGTTTAGCGAATAAATAGTTGTATAAAGCCGTGCGGACACCTCCGATATGCAGCGCCCCCGTAGGACTGGGCGCGAAGCGTACTCTTACTTTTCTTTGAGTCATAATACTTATATTCTATAGATAATGCGGCAAAAGTACGCCTTTTTTTCCGGTTAGTGAACTATTTTGCGTATATTTCGGACGCTTAATGAGAATGCATATGAAACAAAAGAATTACAATATACCGACCGTGGTCTACTTCGTCGTGTCGGCATTGCTTATCGCCTACTTCTTCCCCAGGGAGGGGAAATTTCGTTATCAATTCTATGAGGGCAAGCCTTGGAGGTACGGGTTGCTCACCGCCCCCAGCGATTTCCCGATCTATAAGACCGACGACGAGGTAAAGGCGGAGAAAGACAGCGTACTCCGTAAGTTCGAACCTTATTACCGTATGAATCCGGACATCCAGAAGGAAGAGGTCGAGAAACTGCGCGCCAACTACAATAACAACAATAACCTGCGAAGCAAGGTGTCCCCCGCTTATATGCAGTATATAGAGAGCAGCCTAACCAATTTATACAAGAACGGCATCATCTCGTCGCAGGATCTGGACGAGCTACAGAAAGAGGAATACGCCAGTGTCAACCTCTTGGAGAACGCCGTGGCGCAGCCCCGATACGTGAGCGACTTCTTCACCGTGCGCGCCGCCTACGAGTTCATTATCAACAACTGTCCGTCACAGCTGGACAAATCCGTCCTGCAATCGTGCGACATCAATAACTACCTCACCGAGAACATATCTTATGCCGCCGACATGTCCGACAAGATCAAGGAGGATATGCTACAGAGCGTATCCATCGCCAACGGCATGGTACAAGCCGGAGAGCGTATCGTAGACCGGGGCGAGATCATCGACAACCATACCTACAACGTGCTCCGTTCCCTAAAGGCCGTGCACGAGGCCAAGACCGGAGGCACGCAGACGCAAGGCATCATATTGGCCGGGCAATTCGTGCTCGTCTTCGGATTGATGTTCTGTTTCTGGCTCTACCTATGGTCTTTCCGGTTGAAGATATTCCATAACCGGAAGAACGTACTGTTCTTGATCCTCTGCATATTCGTGAGTTGTATCCTCACGGAGCTATGCGTTACCTACGCATTATTCAACGTATATATATTGCCGTTCGCCATCGTACCGATCGTGGTGCGTACCTTCTTCGACTCCCGGACGGCGCTTTTCACGCATCTAATCATCGTGCTGATCTGCTCGTTGATGGTACCTTTCCCGCATGAGTTCCTGTTGTTGCAGATCGTGGCGGGCATGGTGGTGACGTTCAGTTTGAAGGAGCTGAGCGAACGCTCGCAACTGATCCGTTGCGCCGTCTTCATCTTCCTCTCCTACGCCGCCTGCTACCTCAGTCTCACGCTGTATCAAGAGGCGAACTTAAACAAGATCAACTGGATGATGATGCTTTATTTCGGTATCAACTTCATCCTGCTGATGTTCACCTACGTATTGGTATATATATTGGAGAAGACGTTCGGATACGTATCTAGCATCACGCTGGTGGAGCTGTCCAACATCAACAACCCGATCTTGAAGAAACTTAGCGAGACTTGTCCGGGTACGTTCCAACATTCCTTGCAGGTATCCATCCTGGCCTCCGAGGCGGCCGCCAAGATCAGTGGCAACGCGCAACTGGTTCGTACCGGTGCCCTTTACCATGACATCGGAAAGATGAGCAACCCCGTCTTCTTCACCGAGAACCAGACGAGCGTGAACCCGCATAACCAGCTAGCGTTCGACCAAAGCGCGCAGATCATCATCAGCCACGTCACCGAGGGCGTGAAGATCGCCGAGAAGGCCATGCTACCCAAGGCGGTTATCAGCTTCATCCGTACCCACCACGGACGGGGCAAGGCGAAGTATTTCTACAACTCTTTCAAGAATCAATATCCGGACAAGCCGATTAACGACGAGCTATTCACCTACCCCGGTCCGAACCCCTTCTCGAAGGAGACCGCCGTACTGATGATGGCCGATTCCGTAGAAGCGGCCTCCCGCAGCTTGAAGGAACATACCGAGGAAAGCATCAGTGCCTTGGTGAACAAGATCATCGACGGGCAGATCGCCGACGGCTTGCTAAAGAACGCCCCATTGACCTTCCGAGACGTGGAGACCGTGAAGAGCGTATTCGTAGACAAACTAAAAACTATGTTCCACACCCGGATCAGCTACCCGGATCTGAAGAAGCAATAGTTATCAAGCAGATAGCCATACAGCTATCGGCACAAAACCATAATGCCCATTGTAAAGTTCTTATAATCGCAGTTATAAGCATCTTACAATGGGCATTCTAGCAACCTTACGATGGGCATTATAAGCATCGACAATACCCCAACAACCCAGCGCAAGCGTCTTCCAATAAGTCTAAGACGAGCTCGAAGCCCTCGGCGCCGCTATAATAAGGGTCGGGGACGTGATCGTATAGCTTATTCCGGGAGAACTCGGTCATCTGATGTATCTTGGCGACGGATTCCAGATCGGGAGCCATCCGTTTCAAGTCTGTTATATTTTGGTCGTCCATGCCGATAATCAAGTCGAAGTCATGGAAGTCCCACTGACGTACCGGACGGGAGATCGAATCTAACGTATATCCCCTACGGGCCGCATGCGCCCGCATCCTCGAGTCCGCCCGGTCTCCCTCATGATAGCCGATGATCCCGGCGGAATCGATCTCGATCCGCTTTTCCAATCCCGCGTCCTTCACCAACTTCCTCATTACCGCGTCCGCCGACGGAGAGCGGCATATATTCCCCAAGCACACAAACAACAACCGTATCTTCTCCCCCTCTTTCATCACTAAATCCCTTTCCATTAATTTTCAACTATCAATTGTCAACTATCAACTATCAAGCCGGATCCACATCATAATGGACCAGCAGCTGCTTAAACGCCGCATACCCTTGCATCTCGGTATGAATGCCCTCCAAGATCTCACGGAGCGGAGCGATCCCGGCGGATATCTCGATCTTCAAGACGATCTTCTTGATATGGAGCGTCTGTACCCGGGTGATAGGCGGCGTGACTGGCCCCAACACCCGCTCGCCCAAACGGCCACGAAGTTTCTCGGCGTATAGGGCGGACATCTCTTGCAAGGCCTCCTCATTACGGCTCCTGAGGATCAAGACGATCAAACGGTAGTAAGGCGGGTAACGGAACATACTACGCTCGCTTAGCTGCAGGCTCACCATCTCGTTATAGGCGAAACGCTGCACCATACGGATCAAGGGATGCTCCGGCTGGGTAGTCTGCAAGATCACCGTGCCCCGCTTGTCCCGTCGGCCGGCACGCCCGCTGACTTGTACCATCAATTGGTAAGCCCGCTCGTGCGCCCGGAAGTCCGGGAAGTTCATCAGGCTATCGGCGCTCAGGATTCCCACCACGCTGACATTCCCGAAGTCTAGCCCCTTCGACAGCATCTGGGTACCGATCAATATTTGTGTCTTCCCCTTCTCGAAATCGGAGATGATCCGCTCATAAGCCGTGCGGGTACGGGCCGTATCGAAATCCAGCCGCTCCACCCTCGCCGCGGGGAATAGCTCGGCGATCTCCTCCTCCACCTTCTCCGTACCGAAGCCTTGCATCTTGAACTCCGTCCCCTTACACTCGGGACAGACCTGCGGCAGGCGGTAGGTATAGCCGCAATAATGGCAAACCAATTGATTATGCGCCTTGTGGTAGGTAAGGCTCACGTCGCAATTCACGCAATGAGGCACCCAGCCGCAGCCCCGGCACTCGATCATCGGGGCGAACCCCCGGCGGTTCTGGAACAGGATGGCCTGCTCGCCCCGGGATAAAGCCTCCCGCACCTTCTCCACCAACAGGGGGGAGAAAAGGGTATCTTTCATGATCTTCTTGCGCTTTAGCTCCTTCACGTCCACGGTGATAATCTCCGGCATCAGGCAATCGCCATAGCGGGTGGATAGCTCGACCAGGCCGTATTTCCCCGCCGTAGCGTTGAAATAGGAATCGATGGAAGGGGTGGCGGAACCAAGTAGAGTCTTGCCGCCGTGCATACCCGCCAAGACGATGGCGGCGTTACGGGCATGGTAACGGGGCGCCGGGTCTTGCTGCTTATAGGTATTCTCGTGCTCCTCGTCCACGATAATCAGGCCCAAGTCCTTAAACGGAAGGAAGAGGGAGGAGCGGACCCCCAATACCAGCATCGGCTCGTCGCCATGCAGCAGCTTGTTCCAGACCTCCACCCGCTCGTTGTCCGAGAACTTGGAGTGGTAGACCAATAGCTTATCCCCGAACAGTTTCGCCAGCCGCTCCGTGATCTGGGTGGTGATGGCGATCTCCGGCAGCAGGTATAAGACCTGCCGCCCCAGCCGCAATACCTCATCAATCAGACGGACGTAGATCTCGGTCTTGCCACTGGAAGTCACGCCGTGAAGCAGGCAGACCTCCTTCGTCTTGAAGGCCTCGTGGATCTCTCCGTAGGCTTTCTCTTGCGCCGGGCTGAGCGGATTCGGCTCTTGCAAGCGGCAGACGGATACGCGCAAACGGCCCACCTCTTTCTCGTAACTCTCCAAGATACCCCGCTTCAGCAGGCCGTCCAATATCGCGGGGGTATAGCCACCGCGCTCCAACAGCTCTTTCTTGGAAAGTTCCTTCGATAAAGCGGGATTCAAGGCATGACTCAAATCCAAGAAACTAAGGAGCAGAAGCTCCTGCTTCTTCGCCCGTTTCAATTCCTCGAACACCGCCTGCAATTTCGTCTCATCCCGGTAGGCCTCGGCCAGACGGATAAACGCCTGTGTCTTGGGGACGAATCCCCGCTTTAGCACCTCGCTCACCTCTACCGCCCCTTTCTCCATCAAGGAGGCGACGATCGGGACGACATTCCGAAGGCCGGTCTTCTTCTCCAGCTCCGAGATCGTCAACTTCAAGACCCCGCTAAAGGCATCCAGTACCGATTGCTCATTCGGGCGCAAGGGGGCGGAGGCCTCGAAATCCTCGTTATAGGTAACCGCCGTCTCGCTTTCCAGCTTCAGGCCGGAAGGCAAGGCCGCCTTATACACGTCGCCCAACTTACATATATAATAGGAAGAGATCCATTTCCAGAAACGGAGTTGCGGACGGCGGAGCACCGGCGCGGCATCCAGCAAGGCGTAGATCTCCTTGACCTCGAAATCCCCCGTCGGCTTCCGGTCGTGTATCTCCATGACGATGGCCGTATAATACCGTTTCTGCCCGAAATGCACGATCACCCGGCAACCGGGGCTCACGGCTCTTTCCAGATCCTCGGGTATCCGATAGGTATAGCTATTCTCCAAAGGAAGGGGTAGTATGACATCAGCGTATTTCATTCGAACTAGTATTTCATGATATGTATCCCGGCGGCGGATACCTTACATCCGGGCGGCTACAAACCTGTATCCGCCCGGGTACGTCCTTGTAGCCGCCCGGATACGAGAACGCGCCTGCCCGGATACGGAAGCGCGGCCGGGCAGGCGCAAAGACGTAGCCGGGCAATCGCAGCCGCGCGTCCCGGCAACTACCCGGCCGAAGCCGCATACGTGCAGGCGCGTATCCGCCCGGCTGACCGGGAGGGATAGAGTCAGAACAAGATCGCCGCCGTGATAGACCAGCCGCGGTTCTTTCCGCCATTCCCCATATCAACAGCGGAACCACCACTACTAAGACTACTACTACTAAGGCTACTACTACCTAAAGCGTAGTTGTCAGTCAGTCCCAAGCCATAATTGAAGCCCACCTGCAAGTGGCGGATCAACTCCACGCCGGCACCGAAGTTAAGGCCCGCGCTGAAATTCTTCGCCTTCACCTGATCTACCACGGAACCCGGGATATCCCATAACTTATCACCGCCTACACGGAAACCGATATACGGGCCGGCGGCCAGATACGCCTTGATGATCGGCAAGCCGAATTTCCATTTCAAATTGACCGGGACATCAATGTAATCCGTCTTCATCGAAGTCTTCACCCCGCCCACCGAGCTCATCTCCAAACCTTTTTGCGAATACAACACCGCCGCATCGATCCCGACGCCCACCAGCGGCAAGGTCATCTCGATCATCGGACCTACCTGGAAGCCGGTTACGTTATCCGCTTTCAACACGTCCGAGTTGAAATGGACCGACGATATATTCACGCCTCCCTTGATACCGAATTTAAGCTGAGCGCTTGCCGGAAGCGCCATCAACGCTAGCAAGGCAACCATAAGACATCCCACTATTTTCTTCATATTCATACATCTTTTGTTAATTACTCGTTGCAAATAAACGCACTTTTCTACTAATAAACAAATAATATCCACAGAGTGTTCGTGAAAACGAAACACGTATATCGGCGTAAGGCTACACGTATATACGCGACAGCTCACACGTATATCGACGTAGGGCTACGCCGATATACGTAACCAGCGACACGTATATTCGTGTAATCAGTGGCATATATGCAAAGAAAGCATGCATCTTACACACGGAGCTCATCCCGTCGGCCAGATTCATGCTTCTTTCCCTAATTATTATGGCAAAATAATTATCCGATACCATGAGACGGCCTGATAAGGAGACGTTGGATAAAGAATAGTAAAAACCGGATACGGTTCTCGCGTTCTCTTCCGGCCTTTCCTCGAAGCCGTCGAAAATATACACACCTTGCAGGTCTTCTGACTTGCTTCCGGTCTTTGAGCGCCTTCCCATTCATCTGAGTGAACAGTGGCAAAGTATTGCTCAATCCGTTTATGAAGCTTACAGCAGCGGGACTGTCCGGGATTCTCACCCGATTCCCTTTTAATCCCTATCGGCGATTACCGAAAGGGAACAAAGCGTGTAGCAAAGATACGTAAAGTTTTTGATGTAGCCTAACACTTTCCTCAAAAAATGTCCCGATATTCCCGGTTCTGGATATAGCATAGGGCGGCCCCGATAGCCGTGCGATACTCGGCGTACTCCGGTATCTTGAAATGGACATCGCACATCTCCTCCAGCCGGGGGAAAATATCCGAGCATTGCGGCAGGCGGGTCAGATTCCCGATCAAGACGATATTCTTGATGTCGCCATTCAACGCGGCGAAAACAGCCCCTTGCCCGATTGTCTGCAAGACCATATGGACGATGCCGAGCGCGATATCCTCTACCTTGGCGTTCGCGTCCGCCTTCCCGAAAATAGAGGCCGTCACGTCCAAAGGCAAGCCGGGCAGCGGATGCGGCGTGATATCCCGGATATGCAAGTCGATATCATTCAAGGAGCCATGCTCCGCCAAAGAAGCGATCTGCAGGAAGTCATACGTCTTCAACAATAACTTGGACAAGCCGAGGATCGTACCGCCCCCGATACCCAATCCCCCGATATGCTCGATCGTGGAGCCTTGCACCTTGACAAAGGAAGTCCCCGTTCCCATACTGACCACCAGCAAGCTGTCCTGTCCCGTATTATATTGCGCCCCTAGCCCATTCGCGAGAAACTCATCCGTCTTGGCGGTAGGTAAGCCATATAAAGGCTGGTCGATATAGGCGCTGCCCACCCCCGTCAGGATCACCTTCTCGATCGTAGAGAGCGGGATGCTATTGTCATAAATATACTTACCAAAGGCCCCGAACAACGAAGTTACCGGATCCGTAGCTTTCACGAACATCGGACTCTTGATCTCCTTGTCCTCCACGCCGACGATCTTGGTCGTGCTACCGCCCACGTCTATGCCTATAACGATTCCCATGATTCCTATAACTATTTTTTTAACAGACCCAAAAGCACCTCTCCAAAAGCGGCATCAAGATCCTCCTGATCATCAAACTCCCGGATCATCCTCTTGATTCCCCGCTTGCTCCGCATCGATTTACTCTCACTCTTAAAGGATTCTAGTTCCGATTTCTCAGACTGCAAGAAAAGATCTAACTCAACGTCCAGTTCTTCCGACGAAACGACCAGCAAGGCGCAAAGTTCCCCGGGAAGTCCGCTTCCCATATAAACGGCCATACTCATCTCCAAGTCCAGATCCTCCAATTGCTTCCGCAATATCTTATTGTATCCTTTTATGATCTCATTCGATTGAATAGCCGGGTCAATCCCCTTTTCCTCCTCCTGCCATTCCACTTGCATGCACAGCAATCTAGCGAGATCCTTGTTCCTATACGCCTCGGTCAGTTGTTTCATCCGCTCCTCCTTCAAGGCGCGCAACGCCGAGTCCGTCTCCAGATCAGGATGCAACGTCTTCGCCAAGGCCATATAGATAGAACGTATCGACTTCGCGGCTTCCTCCTCTTTCTGCTTTCGCTTCAATTCCGCTTGCGTCATCTTTCTCTTGGTATATTTCTCCTCCTGCTCCTCGGCGTGTTCTTCCGTGGAGCTATTATCATCGGAGGTGTTCGTTTCCGCCTCTTTCTTCTCCTTGTTTTTATTCTCAAAGAATTCACGTATCAACTCATCCAACTCTTCTCCAGTCTTTGCCTTTTTCATTTTTGCCGTTGCCTTATAACCGGTAAGTAGCTCAAACGAAGCAAGGGCCTCCCGCACTTGTTGTTTCTCAAATTCCCGCTTTGTCAATCCAGACTGTATGAATTCATGTTTTCTTCTCAAAGCCTGCAAACTTTTCAAGGTCTCATCATCCAACTCTGTCGACCGCTCCTCAAGGAGAAGGGCTCTATCTATAATAATGGCGGACAAAGAACACAAATCGGCAGAGCCCAACTCCCCTTTTTCGTATACCCCATCCCAATAGACCAGCAGCTCCATGAATATCCGGTTATACTCAATCCCTACAGGCAATACGTGCTCCCGATAGAATGCCTCTACCTTACGTTTCTTATCGGGTAGCGACAACAAGTCCGACCTCAACCGAGCTATTTTTTTATTCAATCGATTAAATTCCTGTTGAGCGGAAGTGAGCTTTCCCTTTCCTTTCTTTATGACCGGCAAAATCTCGTTCTTCTCCTTCTTCGTGAACTCATCCTCGAACAAATCTCTATCCATACTTACATATATACAATTAAAAAAGGCGCACGAGAAATTAACAGGTGCGCCTCCCTTTATTAAATATCAAAACTCATTATTCGCCTAATAAGATCTCAAGGATCTGCACAGCTGCCTTCGCTACGGAAGTACCCGGACCGAAGATAGCGGCAACACCTGCCTTATACAAGAAGTCGTAGTCTTGAGCCGGAATCACGCCACCAGCGATAACGATGATATCCTCACGACCTAATTTCTTCAACTCCTCGATAACCTGCGGAACCAACGTCTTATGACCGGCGGCCAAAGAAGAAACACCCATTACGTGAACGTCGTTCTCCACGGCTTGACGGGCAGCCTCGGCCGGAGTCTGGAACAAGGGTCCCATATCTACGTCGAAACCACAGTCGGCGTAACCGGTAGCGACTACCTTCGCGCCACGGTCGTGTCCGTCCTGACCCATCTTAGCTACCATGATACGAGGCTGACGGCCCTCTTTCTTAGCGAATTGCTCGCAAAGCTCGCAAGCTTTCTGGAAGTCTGCGTCTTTCTTAGTTTCTGATGAATACACGCCTGAAATAGTTCTAATAATTGCTTTATAACGACCTACGACCACCTCGCAAGCATCGGAGATCTCTCCCAACGACGCACGCAAGCCGGCAGCCTTAACAGCCAACTCTAATAAATTACCCTTCTTCGTCTTCACGCACTCCGTGATATCAGCCAAGGCTTGTTGAACAGCGGCCTCGTCACGCTTCGCACGCAACTCCTTCAGAGCGGTGATCTGCTCGTTACGTACGGCCGTGTTATCGATCTCAAGGATATCGATCGGAGCCTCCTTCGCCAAACGATATTTGTTAACGCCGACGATTGTCTGAACGCCAGAGTCGATACGAGCCTGCGTACGAGCGGCAGCTTCCTCGATACGCATTTTAGGAAGACCCGTCTCGATGGCTTTCGCCATACCACCCATGCTCTCGATCTCTTGGATCAATGCCCAGCCTTTGTGTACCAATTCATTCGTCAAAGACTCTACATAGTAAGAACCAGCCCATGGGTCGATCTCCTTACAGATCTTAGTTTCTTCCTGAATGTAAATCTGCGTATTACGAGCGATACGAGCGGAGAAGTCGGTCGGCAAAGCGATCGCCTCGTCCAACGCGTTCGTATGCAAAGACTGCGTATGTCCTAATGTAGCGGCCATAGCCTCGATACAAGTACGTCCTACGTTATTGAACGGATCCTGCTCGGTCAACGACCAACCGGAAGTCTGGCAGTGTGTACGCAACGCCAATGATTTCGGGTTCTTCGCGCCGAAGCTCTTCACGATCTTCGCCCACAACATACGAGCCGCACGCATCTTGGCGATCTCCATGAAGTGATTTACGCCGATAGCCCAGAAGAATGACAAACGAGGGGCGAACGCGTCCACGTCGATACCGGCGTTGATACCGGCACGAAGATATTCCATACCGTCGCACAACGTATAAGCCATCTCGATATCAGCCGTAGCGCCGGCCTCCTGCATATGGTAACCGGAGATAGAGATAGAGTTGAACTTCGGCATCTTCTGAGAGGTAAACTCGAAGATATCAGCGATAATCTTCATAGAGAACTCTGGCGGGTAGATATAGGTATTACGCACCATAAACTCTTTCAAGATATCGTTCTGGATCGTACCGGCCATTTCCTCCAACTTAGCGCCTTGCTCCAAACCCGCGTTGATATAGAACGCCAATACCGGAAGCACGCCACCGTTCATGGTCATGGAAACAGACATCTTGTTCAAAGGAATACCATCGAACAACACTTTCATGTTCTCCAAGGAACAGATAGATACACCCGCTTTACCTACATCACCAACCACACGTTCGTTGTCGGCATCGTAACCACGGTGAGTCGGAAGGTCGAACGCTACGGACAAACCTTTCTGACCGGAAGCCAAGTTACGGCGATAGAAAGCGTTAGACTCCTCAGCGGTGGAGAAACCGGCATACTGACGGATTGTCCAAGGACGCATAGCGTACATACCACTATACGGGCCACGTAAGTAAGGAGGCAAACCAGAAGCATAGTTCAAATGCTCCATGCCCTCTAGGTCTTCTTTTGTATATACAGGTTTCACCTCGATATGCTCGGGTGTTTTCCAATTAGGCTCAATGCCATTGGCTTTTGCCCATTCGGCAGCGTTAGTCGCAGCGAATCCGGCATTCTTTATATCTATGTTTTTAAAATTTGGTCTCATAATTGTTTATACTTAAGCGATTCCTAATTTAACGTTGAATGCTTTCAATGTCTCAAGCACATTGCTCTTAACATTTACAAACTGGTCGATGCCTTGAGCCTTCAAGTCGTCCGCACAAGCGGGAGCTCCGGCCACAACAAATTCGGCACGTCCGGCCAAAGCCTTGTAAGCCGCAGGAGCCAACTCAGCATACTCGTCATCACTAGAGCAAAGAACCACGATCTCGGCACCCGCCTTGACAGCAGCCTCAACACCAGCCTCAACCGTATCGAAGCCTAAGTTGTCAATTATCTTATATCCGGCACAACCGAAGAAGTTACCGGAGAACTGTGAACGAGCCAAACGCATCGCCAAGTTACCGATCGTCAACATGAATACCTTCGGAGTCTTACCACTCTTCTCTGTCGCCATACGCAAAACCTCAAACTCGGAAGCGCCGCGTGAGAAATCAAGAACCGGAATCGTAGCCTCACCGCAATGGCCACCGCCACAGCAGCAAGAATCGGTTTCTTGATGCTTATCGGCTGCTACTTCCGTGAAGTTAGGATACTGGTTAGATCCCAACAGGATCTCACGACGGGTAGCGACCGCTTTCTTACGAGCGGCATTCGAAGCGTTTACGGCATTCTGGATCTCACCCGCGTTCACGGCAACGGAGAATCCACCTTTATCCTCAACCTCCAAGAATGACTTCCATGCTACATCAGCCAAGGAGTTCGTCAATATCTCTACATAATAAGAACCGGCAGACGGGTCAACAACCTTATCCAAGTGGCACTCTTCCTTCAATAATAATTGTTGGTTGCGTGCGATACGCTCAGAGAAATCGTCTGGAGTCTGGTAAATCTTATCAAACGGGCGAACCGTGATAGAATCCACACCGGCAAGAGCGGCAGACATAGCCTCAGTCTGAGAACGAAGCAAGTTCACGTGAGCATCGTAAACCGTCATGTTCCACTCCGAAGTCTGCGCGTGAGCAACCATCTTGCAAGCGCATTCGCAAGCCGGCTTATAAGCGGCCACGATCTCGGCCCACAACCAACGAGCCGCACGGAACTTAGCGATTTCCATGAAGTAGTTAGAGCTGATACCGAAATTGAACTTGATCTTCTTGGCGACCTCGTCTACAGAGAACCCAGCCTCGGTAAGTTTAGCCATCAAATCGTTACCCCAAGCTAAGGCGTAACCCAATTCTTGAGAGATGTAAGCGCCCGCATTGTTGAAAAGGAACGTGTTTACAGCCAATACGCGGTAGTTGGGCAATGCCTGTCCAGCCTTGAGCACGGCCGCGGCACCCTCTACCCATTCTCTGTTTTCTTTACCTTTTACTAAAGGGTTCTTGAAAGCGTCATAGTTTACAGAACCGTAGCACTTTTCCGCGTCAACGCCCTTGCCTTTGAAGTAGTCAGCCAAGATACCGATCAACTTCTCTGCTTTGCAGTTGCAAGTATTGAAGTTCAATTCTACGGAAGCCGGACAGATACCTTCTAACAAAGTAGCGATGTTCTCCTCGTTTACCTCATCACCCTTGATGATGAAACCAAGAGAAGTAACACCTTTTGTCAAAAGGTCGAGTGCTTTCTCGTTAGCACCCTTGAAGCAGCAAACTTCAATGTTCTGGCGTACCTTCCAATCGTTGTCTTTCTTAGTTCCGCGGACAAAGGGGAATTCACCGGGAAGAGACTCCGTCGTCTTTAATCCCTCGATGTCTTCTGCACGATAGAAAGGATTTACATTAAACCCTTCGCCTGTCTTCCAAACAAGCTTTTTCTCAAACGGAACCCCTTTCAGGTCGGCCGTTATCTTCGCCATCCACTCTTCAGTAGATACAGGAGCGAATTCAGAGAAAAGTTTTTCTTTAAGTTCTGCCATAATATTAGTTGTTTATTAAACTGGTATTAGTAATGTTCAATACTATTTTGTTCAATTACAGAAGGCAAAGGTAGAATAAATAAACAGTACCAACAATGAAAGGACAATGAAATCGCAACTACTTTTAACGCCTTTTAGTGGTATTCGCCCCATTTTCTTGCCATTTTGATAAGAACCGCAGTTTTTTATCAAAAAAAATAGCCACAACTATTGCAGGTTTAAAAAATATATCTACCTTTGCATCGTCAAACAAAAACAATGACACCCAAATGGTGGATTCGTCTAACGGTTAGGACACATGCCTCTCACGCATGTAATACGAGTTCGATTCTCGTATCCACTACAAAAGTTCTCAATCTATTGGTTGGGAGCTTTTTTTTATATACCTTCGCTATCCAATTAGCATCCTAAGTCTTTTATTATACATTAATTTATCATGAGAAGTAAAAAGACCGTCTTTCTGACCGGAGCCACCGGGACGATGGGACATGCCGGATTGGTCGAATTGTCCAAGCGGCTAGATCGTTTTAACATAACACTCTTGGCTCGTCCGAGCAAAATCAATAAAGAGAAATTGGCCGTATATGAGGCCATAGAAGGGATCCGTATCGTTTGGGGAGACTTGACGAGTTATCAGGATGTCTTAAATGGAGTAACTGGGGCAGACTACGTATTGCATGTAGGTGGAATGGTTTCTCCGGCAGCGGACTATTTCCCTAAAAAGACCTTGAAAGTAAACACGACCGCCGCCCAATATATAGCGGATGCCGTAAAAGCACAACCAAACGCGGACCAGATCAAGGTAGTCTATATCGGCTCCGTGGCGCAAACCGGCCACCGTAACGCACCGGTTCATTGGGGACGCACAGGAGATCCGATCAATATAAGTGTCTATGATCATTATGCCATCTCGAAAACAATAGCCGAACGTATTTTCGTGGAGTCGGGAATCAAACATTGGGCGTGCCTTCGCCAAACCGGTATCTTATGCCCCGAATTATTGTTCAAGGGATCGGACCCTATCACATTTCATGTGCCGCTAGATGGCGTGCTGGAATGGGCTACCGCCGAGGATTCCGGCCGCTTATTAGCGAATGTATGCGAGGAGGAAGTGCCGAACGAGTTTTGGAACCGCTTCTATAATATCAGTAGCGGCCCGTCTTTCCGCTTGACGAATTATGAGTTCGAGCGTAAATTGCTAAAAGCGATAGGCTGTCCCGCCCCAGAGAAAATATTCGAACCAAACTGGTTCGCTATCCGTAATTTCCACGGGCAATGGTATACCGATTCTGACCTATTGGAAGGATATCTGCATTTCCGCAGCAACCAAACTTGCGACGATTATTTCAAATGGATGGCCAGCCAAGTCCCTTGGTATTTCCGTCTGGCAAAGATCGTCCCTCCTATCTTCATAAAACTAGGTATGGGAGCGATCGCTAAAAAGCCGGGGCTGGGAACCCGTAACTGGATCAAGAACAGACAACAAGATCGTATATCCGCCTATTTCGGCTCGTATGAGGCTTGGCAAGCGATCCCAGATTGGGATAAGATCCGGACAGAACGCCCCTCCGAGACACCAGTCCTTCTGGATCATGGCTATGATGAAAGCAAGCCGAAGTCAGAATGGGATATCGAGGATATGCGTAAAGCGGCGAGATTTAGGGGAGGGAAATGCTTGTCCCCGGCCATGACAAAAGGAGACTTATCGACCCCACTTGATTGGGAATGCCAATTCGGTCACCGTTTCAAGGCCTCTCCTACATTAATATTATTAGGCGGCCATTGGTGCCCGGAATGCCTGCCGCTTCCTTGGAATTACGACGAGATCGCTAAAGGGAATCCGTTCTTTGCCCAAGTATGGTATCCATTCCACGACAAAAGGGAACATAACGTATACGACGAATCTATATTTGCCGACTTCAAGGAATAAAATTCAATGCGTCAGGAGATCCCTGTTTTTAGTTTATTTATCTCAACGCAACATACTTTTACCGGGCATCATCTGTTATAATAATATAGACATTATATATACCATAAACATAAAACAGATTTTATCATGACAAAAGGATCAATCGGATTGAATGCAGGAATTGTCTGGAATTTACTTTCAGATGGCCAACATTGGAGCTTTGAGGCGTTGAGAGCAAAATCTACCCTTACAGACGCGGATCTATGGTCTGCTATCGGTTGGCTCGCTAGAGAAAACAAGATTGAAATTGATGACACCAGCAGCCATCCTATCTTCTGTCCGGGTACTAATTTCTACTTTTAAACACATAAAAACGATACAATCATGAATCCTACTTTCGGCGCTTCCATCCTTTCTTGGATACCTCCTATGTGGACACCTGAAGGCGGTCTTTTCGCCATCCAGCAAGCATCTGCCGCCGGTTTTGATTTGCTGGAAATCTTATTGCCGCCTTCCATGGAGTTCGACGCGGCAACCGTAAAGCGACAATTGAAACAACATGGATTGAAAGCGACCTGTTCTCTTAACCTCCCCAAAGAAGCGCATATTCCTTTTTATCCCAAGGAAGCGACTCGCCTAATCAAGACGGCACTGGATAAAGCGAGCGAACTGGGGGTTGATTACTTGGGAGGTGTCTTACATGCTGGCATCGGAGTCTTCTCCGGCAAACAGCGAACACCGGAAGAAGAGAATACTCTTTGTGAAGTATGGGCGGAGGTTGCCGAATACGCCGACCAATCCGGAATCACGATCGGTATAGAGCCGATCAATCGCTATGAAAGCTATATGTGTACTTCCGCGGAGGAAGTCTTGCGCTTTATCAAACGCGTAGACGCACCGAATCTATCTTTGCATCTGGATACTTTCCATATGAATATAGAAGAGACTAGTTTTTATGAGCCCGTTGTCGCGGCAGGCGACAGGCTTCACCATATTCACATGACTGATAGCGACCGGGGAATGCTTGGCGAGGGAAACGTTCGTTGGGAT
>JAQVCX010000151.1 GCA_028689545.1 Parabacteroides sp. | reverse complement strand
AACTTTTCGAAGCCAGTTAAGAGGGGTGTCTGATGTGAAATTCTTCATGTTTAGGCTGGCTATGCTATACGCTTAAAAGAAAGCTTGCCAACCGGGAAAATCCGCTGACCCGAAAATCCGCTGACCCATAAGACCATCCGGCAGTAAGAAAAGAAAAGGACAAAAAAAAAGGAACCGAATAAATCGATTCCCTCTTTGTAGCGAGACCCGGGATTGAACCGGGGACCTCATGATTATGAATCATGCGCTCTAACCAGCTGAGCTATCTCGCCATCATATTGTTGGCATTGTTTCTCTTATTGACGGTGCAAAAGTAGGGGTTCTTTTTGAATTACACAACATTTTCAATGAAAAAATTCACTCCTTTTTTTAGGCCTCTACCTAAACAGTTAATTATTAGTTACTTTTTTCATCATTAAAATTAGTCGTTTCCAAATCTTTTATGTATCTTGCGGCAAATAAAAGGATAAGGACAATGAAGAAAGAGAAGTTTCATATCGAATACATTTTCGATAAAGTTTCACGACGAAGCCTATGGAATCATCTAACCACCGCTTTGGGGCTCTCCGCTTGGTTCGCCGACGAGGTCATTATAGATGATAATCTCTATACCTTTAAATGGAGTAAAGAGATCCAAGAAGCAACCGTGATCGATTCCAAGCCGGAAAGCTTTATTCGCTACCGCTGGGCGGACGAGGACGATGAGAACGCTTATTTCGAATTCATAATCCACACGATTGAATTAACGGGATCTACGGCTCTCGAGATTACTGATTTCTCTGAACCCGTAGAGAAAAAAGATTCCATTAACTTATGGGACTCACAAGTGGAAGATTTGAAGCGAACGCTTGGTATTTAGAGTAGTTTTACAGAAATCTGTGGGGTGTTATCGTTTTTTACACTACTTTTGCCACTTCAACCAGATTAGGCAATGTTGAGAATAAAACGATTATATACATTTATGCTGCAGACATTTCTGCCGTTGTTTCTTATGACATTCGGTATTTGTCTGTTTATCGTGTTGATGCAATTTCTCTGGCGATACATCGACGATATGGTGGGAAAAGGTCTGGGCATCCCCGTATTGGCGGAGATGTTTATGTATGCGGCCTTGTTTCTTGTCCCGATGGCACTTCCCTTGGCTATTTTATTAGCCTCATTAATGACTTTCGGAAATTTAGGGGAACGGCTGGAATTACTGGCCATGAAGTCTGCCGGGGTATCATTGATACATATCATGCGCCCCTTGATAGTAACGCTCCTATTCGTGAGCGTGGGTGCCTTTTTCTTCCAAAACAACGTAATGCCCGTTGTACAAGTCAAACTATATACATTATTATATTCCATGCGGCAGAAATCGCCGGAATTGGATATCCCGGTGGGTTCATTCTACAAAGATATCCCCGGATTCAATGTGTATGTGAAGAATAAGGATCCGAAAGACGGCTTATTGAAAGACGTGATGATCTATGATTATTCGGAAGGATTCAATAACGCCCGTGTAATCGTAGCGGACTCTGGACGGCTAAAGACATCCGCCGATAAATTGTTCCTTGTCCTATCCTTGTTTAACGGGGAATCCTTCGAGAACGTAGGTAAAAGCCAAACCAACACGACGCAAGCGAGAACCGCCGTCCCCTATCGACGAGAATCATTCAGCAGCAAGGATATCTTGATTGAATTCGACGCTAATTTCAACCGTACCGACGAATCCTTTATGCAGAACCAATATATGGGAAAGAACTTGAAGGATTTGCAAACCTCTATCGATTCGATGAGCGTACGCCTAGATAGTGTCAAAGATGTGAACGCGAAAAGCATCTACGATGCCTCATACATAAAAACACTAAAGTCCTTGCGGGCTAAGAATGAAAGTGAGGCCGAGGGCCAACCGAACGAGCGACAGGAAGAATGGCCGGTAATCACCGCTAACATCACATTAGACTTCGACAGTATTTTTCAAGCGCAAGCGCCGAGTAGCCAAGCCGCTTTATTAGGCCGGGCTAAATCATCGATCGAGAATATCAAGACTGATTATTATTTCCGCGCGGCCACTGTTGGCGACGAGGCTTATAAGGTACGCCGCCACTTGACGGAATGGCATAATAAATTCGCGGTATCGTTCGCTTGCATCATGTTCTTTTTTATAGGAGCACCCCTAGGAGCCATCATACGTAAAGGAGGATTGGGTGTACCGGTCGTTATCTCAGTTATCTTGTTTATCTTCTATTACATCATAAATAATATGGGTTTCAAGATGGCACGCGATGGTGTCTGGAACGCATGGGAAGGTATGTGGCTTAGTTCCGCTGTCTTAACGCCAATGGGTATCTTCCTTACCTATAAAGCGGTAAAAGACTCCGTTATCTTGAATGCGGACACTTACGTGAACGCCCTGAAGAACTTGATAGGTAAACGTGAAGGACGAAAAGTGGAACGGAAAGAGGTGATCATATACACCCCGGATTATGGGGCCACCCTCCCCCAACTGGAGAAATCGGTGGAAGAAAGCACGACTTATCTGGCCAACCATAAACATTGGATCAATTATCTAACATTCTGGAGACAAGGCGGAAAAGATAACGCGGCGGAACTGCTAGCGCAAGACACGGAAAACATCGTGGAGGAATTAAGTAATTCCGACCAGAATCTGCTCCTGAATAAATTGATGGACTACCCGGTCATCGGAGGTTATAATAACAAGCTAAGCAAGCATATAAACGGGAAGCTCGCCTTGGCTATCGGTATTTTCTTCCCGCTGGGATTACCGATCTACCTGTTGGCTACGTACCAACGCAAATTGCTACGGCATGATATCGTCATGGTACAAAAGACTAGTAAGGAGCTGATCAATATGATATATTCATTACATTTGCTGAAAAATAATTCGGATATAAATAATCAATCAATATGAGCGAGATTCAATTAAACACCATCGAAGAAGCTATCGAGGATTTCCGTGAAGGAAAGTTCTTAATCGTTGTAGACGACGAGGACCGGGAGAATGAAGGAGACTTTATCATCGCGGCCGAGAAAGTAACCCCGGAAAAAGTCAACTTCATGCTGACAAACGGACGAGGTGTATTATGCGCCCCGATCACGGAAGAACGTTGCCAGGAGTTGGAACTAGATATGCAAGTTGCCAATAACACCTCTTTACTGGGTACTCCTTTCACGATAACAGTAGATAAATTAGGTGGAAAATGCACGACCGGCGTTTCCATGTACGACCGTGCGGAAACGATCTTGGCGCTGGCTGATCCAAAGACCAAGCCGTCAGACCTAGGACGTCCCGGACATATCAATCCACTTCGTGCCCGCTCTCGTGGCGTGCTTCGCCGTGCGGGTCATACGGAGGCAGCCGTGGATTTGGCCCGGTTAGCCGGTTTATATCCCGCCGGAGCCTTGATCGAGATCATCAACGAGGATGGAACCATGGCACGCCTGCCGCAATTAATTAAGGTAGCCCGGAAATTCGGTATCAAGATTATTTGTATCAAGGATCTGATCGCTTATCGCCTCCGTACCGAATCTATCGTAGAGAACGGCGTAGAGGTAGACCTCCCTACCGAGTACGGACATTTCCGCCTAATTCCTTTCCGCCAGAAAAGTAATGGGCTGGAACATATCGCTTTGATAAAAGGTAAAATAGAGAAAGATGAGCCTATCTTAGTACGCGTGCACTCATCTTGCGCCACGGGTGATATATTCGGTTCCATGCGTTGCGAGTGCGGAGAGCAATTGCACGAGGCTATGCGTCGTATCGAGCAAGAGGGTAAAGGGGTTATCGTTTACTTGAACCAAGAAGGAAGAGGCATCGGATTGATGGAGAAGATGAAAGCTTACAAGCTCCAAGAGGACGGTCTGGATACGGTGGACGCCAACTTGCATTTAGGCCATCAAGCGGATGAGCGAGATTATGGTGTCGGAGCACAGATCTTACGTCATATCGGCGTAACGAAAATGCGTCTGATGAGCAATAACCCGGTAAAACGTGTAGGTCTGGAAGCTTTCGGACTTGAGGTGGTAGAGAACATTCCTATCGAGGTGAAACCGAATCCATACAACGAATTCTACATGAAAACGAAGAAAGAACGTATGGGGCATGTATTACATAACATTAAATAAATTATATCATCATGACACAAGTCTCAGATCGTTTAGCGAGCTTATCGCCTTCAGCAACATTGGCGATGTCACAAAAGAGCGGTGAGTTGAAAGCTCAAGGTATCGATGTTATCAACTTAAGTGTGGGAGAGCCCGATTTCAATACTCCCGATTTCATTAAAGAAGCCGCGAAGAAGGCGATTGACGATAATTTCTCACGCTATTCTCCCGTAGCGGGTTACCCGGCATTACGCAATGCTATCGTTGCCAAATTGAAGAACGAGAACGGACTGGAATATACAGCAGGCCAGATCTCTTGCGCAAACGGCGCTAAACAATCCGTTTGCAACACGGTCATGGTATTGATAAATCCGGGAGACGAGGTTATCATCCCAGCCCCTTTCTGGGTAAGCTATCCGGAGATGGTGAAGCTAGCGGAAGGTACTCCCGTTATTGTTCCGGCTGGTATCGAGCAGAATTTCAAGATCACTCCGGCTCAGCTGGAAGCTGCTATTACGCCTAAGACAAAAGCGTTGATCCTTTGCTCTCCCTCCAACCCGACAGGTTCGGTTTATAGCGCCGAAGAATTGGCAGGCCTAGCGGAAGTATTGAAAAAACATCCGGATATCATCGTAATAGCGGATGAGATCTACGAACATATTAACTATATCGGCAAACACAACAGCATCGCTTCTATTGAAGGAATGAAAGACCGTACGGTAATCGTAAACGGCGTTTCCAAAGCGTACGCGATGACTGGCTGGCGTATCGGTTTCATCGCCGGACCGGAATGGATCGTGAAAGCGGTTAATAAATTACAAGGACAATATACCTCTGGCCCTTGCTCTGTATCTCAAAAAGCGGCGGAAGCGGCTTATACAGGCTCACAGGAACCCGTCGAGGAAATGCGTAAGGCTTTCGAACGCCGTCGCGACTTAATCGTCAAGTTGGCGAAAGAAGTTCCGGGCTTCGAGGTGAACAAACCGGAAGGAGCCTTCTACTTATTCCCCAAATGTAGTTATTACTACGGCAAGACCGATGGCAATCGTACGATCAGCAACTCCGACGACTTGGCGATGTACCTGCTGGAAGTAGGCCACGTGGCTTGCGTAGGCGGTACTTCTTTCGGAGCCCCCGAGTGCATCCGCATGAGTTACGCTACCAGCGACGAGAATATCGTAGAGGCTATCAAACGTATCAAGGAAGCGTTAGCCGCGTTAAAATAAGATATTATCAAGTATTCCCAATCAAAAAAGGCTGCCAGATCGAATCCGACAGCCTTTTCTTTTATATCAAATACGTTACCGTAATTATTCAGCACGCAAGGTGAAACGCTTAAACGCCAAGATCTGCAACTCAGGATCGATTTCCTTCATTACCTCTCTTACCGTCTTCTTGGCATCCATGATGTCTTCTTGGTTCAACAAGCAAACCTCTTTCAAGAACTTGCCCAGACGACCCTTAGCGATATTCTCGATCATCTGTTGGGGTAAGTTAGCTGCCTTCTCGGCAGAAACAGTAGCGATGATTTCTTTTGCCTTAGCAACATCCTCAGCCGTAATCCAGCCCTTAGCCATATTACTTTCCATATGATCCTCGCTGTCCACGTGTGTAGGATTGATACCAGCCTTCTTCAAAGCGGCCTCTACAGCTTTCTGTACTTGCTCAACCTTTGTCTTCTCGATAGCTACTTGGATCTCAGCCTCTTTTACAGACTCCGGAAC
>JAQVCX010000039.1 GCA_028689545.1 Parabacteroides sp. | reverse complement strand
AAATCGAAAAATAATCAAGATGAGGAGAATATAGCTACATAGTGAGATATTAAAAAAGGTACCAAAAACACCATTATAGCGTAATTAGGTACCTATTTTGTAAAAGCGAAGTGTCAAAGATGAGATATTTACTGATACCCGCATCATTTTACCCCGGCTTTCTCACAAAACTTTTTCGGAAGATAGGACTTCAAGAGAACTGGGCAGATATCAGTTCGCGCAGTTGTCCGACATAGTAGAATGGAATATTCAGCAACGAGAAGGACTTGCCTAGGCTGGTCACTACCTCGTTCACGGAAAAGGGCTGCGACCAAACCCGTACGGCTATTTTATGCGGGCAACTATCCATATATATATGTAGAGACTTTAGATGGGCATTGCTGCCAGCCTTTACTTCAACGGGTATCATCAAGCTGTCGAGAGGATAGACGAAGTCCATTTCCGCGTCTGAGCCTTTTTTATCTCGTGTCCAGAAATGCCGTTTATAGGTATAATGTTTGTCGGTTGTCGCTATTTCCTGGCCTACTATCTGTTCGGCTATTTTCCCTTTATAGACATCTAGTATGTCTGTCGCCCCGAATATCTCTTTTTGCAATCCAGACGCATAGTTGACGAGCCCGGTATCTAACCATAGCAGTTTTGGGGAACGTCTCATCTCCGGCGGGGCAGGTATAGCCGTGGTAGTGGATGGATATACGAGTTCTGCCAGCATGCTCTTCTCTAGTATCCTGAACGCTTCACCTACTTCGCGCGCCTTGTAAGTGGAACCGGCGAAATCTCCTAATTTTATTTCCTGTGCGGCGAATGGCATCCCGTATTGGATGATGTAACGGATTACGTTTGTCATCGTATCGTTGGGCGCGTACTTTTCAACATCATCCCGGTATCCTGTGAGCAAGGTGTCGTAGATATCGTTCAAGGAAACGATATCTTTGTTTTTTACATACGACTTTATTACTTCGGGCATTCCCCCTATTAAGGTATAGGTATTGAATAATGACAGGATCTTGGGGTGTATGGCTTCCGGGACAGATAGCGTACGGATAGCTTCTGCCAATAGGTTCTCGCCAAGCGCGGAAAGAAACTCCAGGAAAGAAAAAGGACGCAAAGCCATGTACTCGACCCTGCCTACCGGGAAAGATATCTTCTGTTTCTCCAGGTTTTCTAGCATGGAGCCGGCAGCTATTACATGCAACCAAGGCTCTTTTTCGTAGAAATACCGCAGGAGGGACACGGCTTTTGCCGAGTTCTGTATCTCATCTATGAACAAAAGAGTTGTTCCCTCCTTTTTGGGCTTATTGCAGAACAGATAAATACTGGTTATCAATTTCTCCATATCCTGCTTGGGTTCAAAGAGCTCGGCTTCTTCTTCTCTTTCAAGGTTCAGATAAAGGTAATTGTCAAATTCCTTTCCAAACGTATTGATAAGCGTTGTTTTACCAACCTGTCTCGCTCCCCGTAGCACAAGCGGCTTGCGGTCTGTCTTATCTTTCCATGCGCGTAGATGCGTAAGAGCGTCCCTTTGATATATTTCTACCATAATCGTATAAATTGATATCTACAAATATACTGACTTTGTTCCAAAGTGACGGTGTTTATTGACTGTTTTTGTTCCAAGGTGACGGTAAATCGGGCTGCTTTTTGTCCGAAGGCATCCCGATAAGGAGGCCTTCAAATGGAATATGCGCCAAGTATCTTCCGGTAGACAGCCGGTTTACCTCTGCAATTTCGGAAACACGTACATGTTTTTCACGAAAGTCTTTCGTACCTTTGCGAACTGATACAAACAAAAAGGAAAATGGATTATATCGCTCATACATTGCCGAATGGACTTCGCATGGTACATCTCCCGGTTAATTCCCCGGTCTCTTACTGCGGTTTCGCCGTGAATGCCGGTACACGGGATGAGAACGAGGATGAATTTGGCCTGGCGCATTTCGTTGAACACATGATCTTCAAAGGTACGGAGAAACGGAAAGCATGGCATATCCTGAACCGTATGGAGAACGTAGGAGGGGAGTTGAACGCCTATACTACGAAGGAAGAGACGTTTGTTTATTCCATCTTTATGGAGGAGGATTTCGGCCGGGCGTTTGAGCTATTGACCGATTTGGTTTTCCATTCCCAGTTTCCGAAGCAGGAGATCGAGAAGGAGGTGGA
This sequence comes from Parabacteroides sp., assembly GCA_028689545.1. GTDB lineage: Bacteria > Bacteroidota > Bacteroidia > Bacteroidales > Tannerellaceae > Parabacteroides. The sequence continues at coordinate 26,531 of JAQVCX010000039.1, read as the reverse complement.
TGTCATCTTGGATGAGATCAATTCGTATGAGGATAGCCCCTCGGAACTTATATTCGACGAGTTTGAGAACCAGCTTTATAAGGGTCATGCCCTCGGGCATAATATCTTAGGGGATGAGGAATCTCTCCTTCGCTTTGACTCTGAGTCCGGTCGTTCTTTCATGCGTCGTTTCTATGCCCCGGAGAATATGGTGTTCTTCTCGATGGGACGAAAGGACTTCAAGAAGATCGTGAAGTTGGCGGAATCCGCTTTAAGCGATATCTCTTTCCCTATGGCCGAACGGAACCGGAAAGCCCCGGAAGCCATCGAGGTCTGTACCCGTCAGATCCATAAGGACACGCATCAATCCCACGTGTTGATCGGTGGCCGGGCTTTCAGTATGCACGATGAAAAGCGCATCCCTTTGTTCTTGTTGAACAATATCTTAGGTGGCCCGGGTATGAACAACCGCTTGAATGTCTCTTTGCGCGAGAAGCATGGCTTGGTCTATAACGTAGAATCCAACCTGACCTCTTATACCGATACCGGACTAGCCAGTATTTATTTCGGCACAGACCCGAAGAACCGAGAGAAAGCGATGCGTTTGGTGCATAAGGAACTGGCCCGTTTACGTGACGTGAAACTTTCCACCACTCAATTAGCTGCCGCCAAGAAGCAGGTAATCGGTCAATTGGGAGTCTCCGGCGATAATCGGGAGGGCCTTTTCCTTGGCTTAGGAAAGAGCTATCTCCATTACAACCGTTACGACACCCTCCCTGAGGTTTTCGCCCAGATCGAGAAACTGACCGCCGAGCAAATCCTTGAGGTGGCGAATGAGGTGTTCGCTCCGGAACGGTTGTTTGGGTTGATTTATGAGTGAGCTACTTATTATGAAACCTATACCCCACCCCCAGCATCAAGTTATTCGGGTTATGGAACTTGTGCAGTTGGTATCCGACATGGAGGAATAAATTTCGGGTGACTGATACTTTGAGTGCTAGGATTTGGTATAGTCCTTTCAGGTCGCCTTTGTTGTAGGATATATTATGCCCGATTCCTATATTGATAGAGAAGAAGGGCATGGTGAATTCGCCACGGGCGGAGAGGCCGATACCGATTTGCTCGTGCAAGGGCGGGCGGTAGAATCGGGGTTCTTCGCCGACTTGGATGATCTCGTCGGAATAAATATTCGCGCTCTCGTCATATTGGCCGTCCAGGGAGATACCTGCTTTCAGGAACCGGTTGAATTTGTACATTGGGTTGAGGTTGAATCCGAGGATGCCGAATTGACCGGGAAAGATATGAGCCTCGTCACCCAGCATAACCCCCTTTGCACGGGTCGCAGCGTATAGGATGACATCGTAACTGACGCGTTGCCAAAAGCTGGAGAGGTATAGCTGGTTTTCTGGTAAGGAACGTGCGCTACCTATCTCATGATGGCTTTCCTCGATTGGATTGAGCGTGTAGACAAGTCCGATACGGCCGCCAATCGTATTCAATCCCGCGTTCGGAAGATGCGTGTTTCCGTTGGAGTAGTGCGTTAAATCCGCCCCGACAAGGAGGTTGCAATAACGAGATAGTTTGGCGTTGAGGAAGAATCCCAGGTTGATATAGGCATTGATCTTAGAGCCGATGATCTTATTGCGGTAGTTGTTGTCCTCATCATACGGGTGCCAGCCGAATGACGCTCCGAAATTCCATTCATAATCGAAGGATAGCCGGGAAGAGATCTTGGCGATGCGGGAGCTTTGGAAAACATACGCCGCTAAAGGATTACCTACTTCCTGCCGGTTTCCAAAGGTGTTATAAGAGAGGCCTATTCCTTGGTACGTGTGCGGATAAAGCTGGCCCTCCTTGGAGTTGGGATTCAGTTGGAACCCGTATTTTAAATGGAAGGAGGCCGCCTTACGTAAAGTAAGCCCGTTTCCGAAGCCATCCTCTTTCAAGAATTTGCTAGTAGGGGCTACATACGAGGGACGTACGTCGAATCCTATTTTGTGGATAAGGGATTTATCATCATCTTGAGCATTTACCGTACAGGCCCATATCATCAGAACCGCTATGTAAAAGCTTATCATCTTGCTTTTTATCATACTTCAATACGTTTGTCTAATCACCAACATTGCGCTTTGTCTTTCAACTCGGGTATCTTGTTCTTATCGAATACAGGGCTTTTAATACCCGCTTTCTTTTGGGCTACGTAATCCTGTACTAAGAGGAATGCTTGACGGCTCAACAATGAGATCGCGATCAAGTTGCAGATCGTCATAAGTCCCATCGTCACGTCCGCCAGGCTCCAAGCCAAGTCTAGACTAGCCAACGCGCCGAACATGACCATTCCACCGACTAATATACGATAAATAAATAAGATGCTTCTCTTGGGAGTGATAAAACGAATATTCGCTTCCCCGTAATAGTAATTACCGATAATACTACTGAAGGCGAACAGCAGGATCGCTAAAGCGACAAACGTACTGCCGATGCTACCCACCTCGTTGCTCAAGGCTTGTTGCGTGAGTTGGACTCCATTAAGAGAGCCGTCTAATGGCGCTCCGCTAAACAAGATGATGAACGCCGTACAGGTACAGATAATCAGCGTGTCGGTAAATACGCCTAATGCCTGGATCAATCCTTGTTTGACCGGATGGGAAACATGTGCGGTAGCCGCTACGTTTGGTGCCGATCCCATACCCGCCTCGTTGCTGAATAGACCTCGTTTCATCCCTTGCATCAACGCCGCCCCGACACTGCCGCCTATCGCCTGTTCCCAACCGAAGGCGTTTGCCAGAATGGTTTCTATAACAGCGGGCAGGCGGGTGATATTAAACAGTACGATCCCCAAGGCCAATGCTATATAACCTAATGCCATGACCGGTACGACAATACTACTTACTCTAGCGATACGATGAATGCCTCCGAATATGACGATTAATGTTAGTACCGTAAGAATCGCCCCGATCCAGGCATGATCGATACCGAAGGCGCCTTCCCATGCGGCGCAGATCGTATTGCTCTGCACGGAATTGAAAGCGAAACCAAAGGTTATGGAGATTAATACGGCAAACAAAACACCCATCCAGCGTAATCCTAAACCGTGCGACATATAATAAGCGGGACCGCCGATGAACGAGTCTTTCCCTTTTACCTTATATAATTGCGCTAGCGTAGACTCCACGAATGCGCTGGAAGAACCCAGTAAAGCGATCAGCCACATCCAGAATACGGATCCCGGTCCGCCAATCGCCACGGCTGTAGCTACGCCCGCCAAGTTTCCGGTCCCTACACGGCTGGCTAAAGATACGGCGAAGGCTTGGAAAGAGGATATATGTTTTTCCCCCTTTTCCCCTTGTTCCCCTTTCCCGGCGGAATCGCCTAATAACCGGATCATCTCGCCAATCATGCGGAATTGCACGAACCTGCTTTTTATCGTAAACCATATGGCGCATCCCAATAACATGATAATTAGGATGTATGACCATAATATATCGTTGACCCCGCTGATCCAATCATTCAATAGCTCCATGATTTATAATAGGTTGTTTGGTTACAAAGATACGTATCTACAAAGCAAAATCATCGAAATATTATTTTTTTATCATTTTCTTGTAACGTTTCTCAAACTGTTGCCGTCTTATAGTTAGAAACAAATGATAAGCGGGAAAGGCCACCCTGCGTTATTCTATAAAAATACGATAAATATGAAACGGATGATAATTTGGATCATACTGCTAGGTGGTATGATACAGGGAGCTTTTGCTCAAAACTTGGAGATAAAGGGAATAGTGCGGGATGCTCGTAATAAGGAAATCCTGGAATTCGCGAATGTGGTATTGCAAACGATGGATTCTTCCTTTGTGGCAGGTACGACTACAGATATGCGGGGCCATTTTTTGTTAAATAAGATAAAAAACGGGAGCTATATTCTAACCGTCTCTGTTCTAGGTTTTAAAACAGAGCATATTTCCATTGAAGGCATTTCTAAGGATATTTATTTGGGAGAAATACTCTTGGATGATGACGCGGTCTCCTTGGAGGGCGTGACCGTTAGCGCCTCTGCGCAGACCAGCCATGCCGATAAAAAGGTGGTTTTCCCATCGGATCGCCAATTGAAGGCTTCGGGCAATGGCATGGATCTATTGCAGCAGATGATGCTTCCGAGAGTGCAGGTGGACTTGTTGAACAGCGAGATCAAGATGACTGGGAATGGAGTCGTTCAGGTACGTATCAACGGCGTGAAGGTGGAGCAGGATGAGATCAAGGCCTTGAACCCGGCGGATATCATCCGTATCGAATATCATGATAACCCGGGACTTCGGTATGGTAATGCCGATGTCGTACTGGATTATATCGTCCGTCGGCCGGATACGGGAGGTAGCTTTGGAATGGATTTATCGCAAGGAGTCAACGTCATGTGGGGTGAAAATAGTGTCCGGGGAAAGATCAATCATAAGAACTCGGAATGGGGCGCTTCTTATCGGATTGGTCCTCGTGATTTTTATGGTATGAAACGCGATAATGAGGAAGAGTTTCATTTAGCGAATGGAACGACCTTGAACCGTGTGGAAATAGGCGAACCTTCGCATGCGCGTTTATTCATGCATAGGCTAAATGTGAACTATAGCTATCAAAAGCCGGATAAGTATATGTTCAACGCCACGTTTCGCTACCGGAATAATCATCAACCGCATTGGGATTATCAAGGGGTCTTGATGAATAAGGCGAATCCGGAGGATAAGGTGAATATGATCGACCTTACGGGATCGGATAACCAGACTCCCGCATTGGACCTATATTACCAGCGAGACCTGGAACACAACCAGACCTTGGTGTTTAACGTGGTAGGGACATACAACCAAACGAAATCGACCCGTATCTACCAAGAGAGTAGACAAGAACAATTGTTGACTGATGTAAATAATATGGTGGATGGAGATAAATACTCGATTATCGGCGAGGCTATCTACGAGAAGAAATTAACGAACGGTAACCGGTTGAGCGGCGGCTTGCGGCATAACCAATCTTTCTCGGACAATACCTATATCAATGGGCATAACTACAAGACCCATATGGAGCAGATGGAAAGCTCCGTATACGCCGAGTTCAAGGGGAAGGTGAAGAAATTGGATTACTCGCTGGGTGTGGCCGTGAACCGTTCGTCGTATCGCCAACGGGGTGAGGATGCGGATTATGAGCGTTATGCGGTGAATCCGCGGTTAACCCTGTTTTATGCCTTGCCCGGAGAATCTTCTCTCCGTCTGAAATCGTCGATAGGAAACGTGATGCCTTCCTTGGGCGAGCTGAGCGCTATCGACCAAGTGATCGATTCCTTGCAGATACAGCGGGGTAATCCGGGATTGAAGTCGTATATGAGCTATTATACCGAGCTGAATTACGAGTTCCGCAAAGGCCTGTTTTACGTGAATGCCTTGGGCGCTTACGAGTACCAGCCCGACGCTATCATGGACGAGAAATATCAAGAAGGAGACAAGATCATCCAATCATGGGATAACCAGAAGGACTGGCAACGGGTTATGGCTTCCGCCAATTTACGGGTGGGACCGATCAAGGATATCCTGCAATTCTCCATCAATGGTGGCGTGAACCATTATATAAGCAATGGTAATAGGTATGCCCATCGATATACGAACTGGTGGTGCGAGGCGAACGCGTCGCTTACCTGGAAGAAATGGTCGCTCATGTATCAATGGATGACAAACTGGAACTGGTTTAAGGGCGAGACGATGAATGGGGGAGAGAATATCCAGGGAGTACAACTGCGGTATCGGCATAAGGACTTGATGGTGGGCGTGCTTGTCATCAATCCGTTTACGAACGATTATAAGCAGGAGACGGAGAATTGGAACAAATACGCGTCTTTCCATCGCTCGAATCACTTCAAGGAGAGTTCCCGCATGGTGGCCCTCACATTGTCTTACAACTTCTCCTTCGGCCGCAAGTTTAGCGCCGGCCAGAAGAAAGTAAACAATGCCGATAACGACTCGGGTGTAATGAGTACCGGTAAATAAGGGAATATCTCAGATCTTTGATCATCCAAGCAGTTCTCTCATCATTTGCTCCGTATGCGTGAGGAAATATTTAGTGAGCTGGTAATGCTCTGTTTCCTCATACGGGGTGATGCGCGCTCCGGTATCGTCGATGGCGTAAATGTCCGCGTCCGGGTAAGCCATCAAGATGGGGGAGTGCGTGGAGATAATCAGTTGGCAACCGTTATTCACCAGCTCGTGGATACGTACCAGAAGGGCCAGTTGCCGTTGCGGGGAGAGCGCGGCTTCCGGCTCGTCTAATATAAATAAGGTATTGCGACTGGCATAATTCAGGAAAGCGCTGAGAAAGCTCTCGCCGTGCGATTGCTCCAATAAGCTCCTGCCGCCGTATGCTTTATAGGCGTAGATCTTACTGTATTTACGTAATTCCAATTGGGCTTGCCGATCTAGTTCCGCCGCGTGGTTAAAAAAGGATTCCGCCCGGAAGAAGAAATGCTTTTCCGGTTTCCGGGCCTCGATCAGCCGGATATGCTCGGGTAATACATTGGCGTAAATTTTGTATGCCTCGGTTCCGTCATAGAGCATACCCGGTTCTTCCTCGTCCCTTTCCTCATATTTGCTCATCATCGCTTCCAGCAGCGTGGATTTTCCCGCCCCGTTCTCCCCGACAAGGAAAGTGACCGGCTTGCGGAAAATGAACGATTCCGTGAAACGTACCGCCGGCGCTTTATAGGGATACTTTAGCTCCTCGGGATTGCCGGCTACCAAGTCCGGGTCCAATAACTTTACTTGCTTCAGGTAGATCATACAGGATATGTTTGCCGCGAACATACGGAAATAATTTTGTTTTTTGAATTACTATTGATAGTAATCGCCGTTACTATAGATAGTAAAGCGAATTACTACCCATAGGCTTGTTCGTTCTTAGTAGAACGAGAAATAGTAATGGAGTCGTTCTCGTTCATTCTCCGGAAATTCTTCCAATAATGATAAATCCTCCCAGCCTTGTAATCTTCCTTTTTTCCGGATCATTTTCTCGATGATATTGGCTTGTTTATAGCTGACATATGGGTGACTGGCGAGTTCTTTAGCTGACAGTTGGTTGACATTTAGCCGACTTATAGCTGACGAGTCTACCGAGAACCACGATTTCATCGCCTCATACCGTTCCGCGTCGATCCCGTATACTTCTCCTAATTGCCCGACGGTGTAGAAGCCTCCCAGCAGGTTCCGGTACTTGACGATCCGTCTGGCGAAAGCGCTTCCGATACCTGGTACTTTCTTCAGCGTGGTCGTATCGGCGGAGTTTAGCTCGGTGACGGTTCCCACGGGGAATTTCTCGCTCCTCGGGTATGAAGTGAAAGGGGGCTTTGATTCCCTTCGGATGCGTTTGGATTTCCCTCCGGAAGAAAGTTTAGTTTCCTTCGGATGGAATTCCTTTTCTTTCCGAATGGAATTTGGAGATGTTTTGTTCGAATGGATCCGTGAGGAATCCTGTTTGATCCCGGTGTCTACCAATGGATCGGCTAGAGGTTGGGAACGGTGGAAATCTGTAAGGATAATCGCGATCCATGCCATCGCTATTAAGGAAAGGAGTAGGGTAAGAGCTTGTCTCTCGCCCTTGGAGAAATAAAGTAAATCACGCCATTTCATAGTTTTATGTTTTGATTGGTGGAACTTCCACCGACAAAGGTAGAAGTTCCGCTTTTATTCGCAAGGGATTGTCGGTATTATTTACCGGTAATCCATTTCAAGATCCCTAATTCGTTCAAGAATACGATACCGATGGCGATCGGGGCCACATATTTCATGAAGAATACGTAAGCGCCGAAAAGATGGAATTTAAGAGTTCCCTCATTGGTCAACTCGGCTTTCAATACTTTTTTATCGACACGCGTACCAGCGAAAATACAAGTAAGCATACCTCCCAACGGAAGCATGATCTTGGCGGTCAGATAATCCAGCGCGTCGAAAAAGACCAAGCCTCCAATCGTGAATCCTTTCATCACCCCGAACGAGAGAGAGCTGAAGATACCTAAGAAAAAGACCCCTAAGGAAACGATCCAAGCCGCTTTCTTACGTGTCATATGAAACTCCTCAAGGACGTAGGCCGTAGCTACCTCGTGTAAGGAGATGGTGGAGGTCAGTGCCGCCATCGCCAACAGGATATAGAAGATTAACGACCAAAGACCGCTTAACGGAAGTTGCGCGAATACGTTCGGTAACGTGATGAATACGAGTTCCGCGCCAGCCGAAGGAGGAATGCCGAAACTGAATACCGCCGGGAATATCATGATGCCGGCCAATACGGCGACAAACGTATTGATGATTGTCACCTGCCAAGCGGTGGCTTGCATATTCGTATCTTTCCCGAAATAAGAGGAGTAAGTGATCAAGCAGCCCATGCCCAGGCTCAATGAGAAGAACGCTTGCCCAAGCGCGCTCAATACTACCGAGGAAGTCAATTTACTAAAGTCCGGCTTGAAAAGGAAAAGCAATCCAGCCTCAGCGTTGGGTAAGGTCATGGAACGTACGCACATCACCAGCAAGATCAAGAACAAGAGCGGCATCATGATCTTGGAGGCCCGCTCTATACCTTTCTCTACCCCCGAGACGATCACGAAGTGAGTCAATCCTATAAAAGCGCCCATCCAAAAGATCGGACGGAAGATATCGGAGGCGAAATTATGGAAATCGGTCGTATAATCGATGCCTGGCTGCCCATACAAACTGCCATTTAGCGTTTGCCAAACATATTCAAGCGTCCAACCGGATACGACCGAGTAATAACTCAAGATCAAGAATGCGGCTAAGATTCCGTTGTATCCGATCCAGCACCATTTTGTATCGGGAGCCATTTTCTTGAAAGAACCCACCGTATTACTGCGCGAATACCGGCCGATGAAAAACTCGGTTACCATCACCGGGATACCTAGGAATATCATGAAAAGTATGTAAATTAGCAGGAATGCCGCACCTCCATTCTCTCCTAGCATATAAGGAAAGCGCCATACGCTTCCCAGCCCGACGGCGCATCCTACGGCAGCGAGTACTACGCCCAATTTACTACCGAATGTGACTCTGTTGTTTGTCATCTATGTGAATTATGATTTATGAATTATGATTTAACTATCAACTGTCAACTCTCCACTCGTCCGTCCTTGATATGGATTACCCGGTCTGTATTCATCGCCAGTTGCTCATCATGCGTTACGATTACGAAAGTCTGGTTCATCTGGTCTCTTAACTCGAAAAAGAGCGCGTGCAGTTCTTCCTTATTCTTGGTATCGAGGCTTCCGGAAGGCTCGTCGGCTAAGATAACCGCCGGGTTGTTGATAAGCGCTCGGGCTACCGCTACCCGTTGTTTCTCGCCACCGGATAACTCGGCGGGCTTATGCGTCATGCGGTCGGAAAGCTTCAGGAAATCCAACATCTCTTTCGCCCGCTTCTCGGCTGCGGCGGATTTCTCCTTGGCGATCAATGCCGGGATCATCACGTTTTCCAACGCCGTGAACTCCGGTAATAATTGATGGAATTGAAAGACGAAACCGATATTTTTATTGCGGAAAGCCGCCAAGTCCTTATCTCCCAATCGCCCGGTTTCCGTACCATTGATAATTAATCGCCCGCTATCCGGAGTGTCGAGCGTACCGATGATTTGCAATAAGGTTGTTTTACCGGCGCCACTAGGACCGACGATAGCGACAATTTCGCTTTTATTGATGGTGAGATCAATACCTTTCAATACTTGTAAAGAGCCGAAACTCTTTGTTATTCCTTCGGTTTGTATCATATTAAATTCCTTATGACGTGCGACGCGAGGAAGCAGCCAAACGTGGCCGGCATATAAGACACCGTTCCCGTGGTCGTACGTTTACATTGTTCGTTTTCTACTTCGATCACAGCGTCCGGGTTGGCGAATTCTGTGGAAAACACGACCGGGATCCCTTTGTTTACGCCCATCGCCCGTAACCGTTTGCGTACGGCCTTGGCCAAGGTGCAATTCAGCGTCTTCGAGAGATCCTCTATCCGGACGAGGGACGGATCGATCTTAGCGCCCGCGCCCATGGAGGATACGATAGGGATCTTATGGGTATAAGCTTGATACATCAGGAATACTTTAGGGCTGAGGGAATCGATAGCGTCCACCACATAATCGAAAGGCGCGGACAGAAGGACCTCCTCGGTACGTTCGTCTCTCAAGAACTCGCTTAATATGGTCAATTGTAGTTGGGGATTGATGTCGAGCAACCGTTTCGCCACGACCTCCGCTTTCGGCATTCCCAATGTGGAATGGAGGGCAGGCAGTTGCCGGTTGATATTACTCTCGTTTACCGTATCAGCGTCTACAAGGGTCATTTTACCAACTCCGGCCCGGCAGATTTGCTCAGCCGCATAAGCTCCCACACCCCCTAGGCCAACTACCAATACATGGCTGCGGGACAAGCGTTCCATACGTTCCGCTCCGAACAAAAGTTCCGTCCGAGTATTCCAATCGTAACTCATTTATATATTTTTGAGCACAAAAGTAATAAATTGTTCCGGTTTCTACAATATTTACTTTTTATTCTAAAGCTTTGTGTGTTACTGCACGAGCGTTGCGGCGTTACTGCAATACGTATGTAGTGACGCTGCATACGTATTGCAGTGGATGGATGTCTTAGATAGGTTGGATATGGAAAACAGAGCCTCCGTCAGAGGCCAGCGGTAAAGTGATTTTATCGCTGGAAGTGACTGTCCGGATTTCTTTTACAAGCTTATTGGAATCTACATCTATATCTTTAGCGTCTTTATAGATAGTTATCTTATATTCCTTGTCTTTATCCAAGAACTTAAGGTCTATATCGATACTACGTGCTTGACTGTTATTGATCGTACCGACAAACCAATCTTTTCCCTTTTTGCGGGCGATCGTTACGTATTCATTGACGGAAGCGTTCGGAACGACTGTTTGATCCCAAGTCGTAGGCACGGCTTTCAGAAACTCAAATCCCGGTTGTCCCTCATAAGCCTCCGGGGTATCGCAAATCATGCCGAGATAGCTCTCTAATACCACGTACATCGCTAACATATGGCAACGAGTACTCATTACATAAGGGTTACGTTCTTGGTTTTTGAACTTATCTCTCGGCAAAGAGCGGAAACCTCCTAAATGATAATCTGTCGCTCCCGCCAACAAACGGGTGAAGGGCATATGGATGTCATGATCGGCGTCGGTATCCTTATCCCATTTGCAATGCTCGTAATTAAGCGTACCCTCGCGGGTGAACTCATTGGGATAGGTACGGTTTAATCCAGATGGCTTGCTAGCTCCGTGGAACTGAACGAATAGATGATGCTTGGCTGCCTTCGTCAAGAACTCTTCTTGGATGCGGATCATCTCCTGATCGTCCCGATCCATGAAATCGATCATCATACCGGCGATTCCCCATTTCTCGAACTGGGCGAAAGCCTCGTCTATCTTCGCGTACAGAGGTTTCCAGTTGGTCCATAGATGGATACGTACGCCTTGGCTCTTGGCGTAATCGCAAATCTCCTGCATATTGAGGCTCGGAACGACTTTCAAGATGTCCGCTTTAGGACCCGGAGATCCGAATCCGGCTCCATCCTCATCATACCAAGCTTGCTCGGCATTCCCGTAGATCGAGTGATAATCCAATCCGTTACGGGCTACGAAATCAATGTAATATTTATTCGTGGGGAAATTGTTTCCGCCAAGGAAAGTCGTATCCGGAACGACATTTCCGTTCCACCACGTGAAAGTAGTCTTACCCGGCTTAATCCAAGACGTATCTTCTATTTTACAAGGCTCATTGAGATTCGTAAGGATATTGGACGCTATCAAGGAACCGATTTGATCGCTAATCATCAAGACCCGCCAAGGGGATTGATGGGGGAGGGATGCCTCTACCTTGATACGCTCTTGTCCTAATTTAGGCGATAATTTCCCGAGAAGGCTTCCGTTTTCTTTCCATAGGTACATACCGGCGTAATCACGAACCGCCGCCTCGGTAATCGCCATATAAACATGGTTCGGGAAGGAGAATAGGGCGGGCATATCCATCAATCGTTTATTATCCATGTCGGCATAATCTGTGACCGTATATTTGCCTTCGTGGGAACTTTGGTAGTTGGGGAGGAATAAAGTGGTTACGTTCGGGTTGCCTTGTAGGTTGAAGGTCGTTCCTTCGTCATACATGATATAAGAATCCCACCCTTTTTGCTTCGGGAACTCATAGCGAAAGGCGATACCGTCATTAAAAGCCCTTACGACCAGGTTAATCTTACGGAAAGGTTGAACGGTTTCCTCTAGCGGGATGATCACCTCTTTCGAAAGGCTATGTATATGTTTCGCCTTACCGACGATCAATTCGTAGGTCTCTTCCTTCGTGCTGAACAGGGGTTTGTTGATCTTTACATTTTCCCCGAACGCCCCATTATCGAAAGTCAGCGTTAGCGGAGAGTCTTGGATCAGGGTTTGTTTATTGAACTCAATGTTATATACCGGACTTTTTTTCGTTAGGGCCAGCGAGAATTTGATCTTGCCATTCGGCGAAGTCAATCGTACGTTCTTGTTCGCATAGATAGAAAGGCTGAATAGCGTGAAAAATAAGATTAAGTAGATAGATTCTTTTTTCATGGATACTGATTTTATGTTTCAAAGATAATGCTTACTAATTAAAATTCCCTCTTTCTTTTGAGGAAATTCATTTAGTTGTAGAGACGGGGCGTGCCCCGTCTCACCACCGTCTGATAGTATCTTTAGTTACCATTTTGCTGGGATGAGACGGGGCACGCCCCGTCTCTACAACTAGGGGAGTTTAATTAGGTGTATTTTTGGGGTGGATGAGTTGCTTCAGCAAATCTTTAAGATGAATCGTCTCATTCTTGACCAATGGTTTCGCCCAATAGGAGATGCTCAAGATATAGCCCAGCGTGATAAAAAGGAAGAACATGGAATAGCGCAACCCGATCAAGTCGCCAAGTCCACCAATGATGAATGGTATCAACGCCCCTCCGAAAATACCTGTACACAAGATACCGGAAAAAGCCCCATGATGCTTATCTACGGAGTTAAGAGCCAAGGCGAATATCACCGAGAACATGATCGAGATCGAGAAGCCGCAACAAGCGAAAGCGATAATCGCTACTTGCGTAGGACCGAAGAGCGCTATCGCTAAATTAAAGATCGCTATTATCGAGAAAATACGTAACATCAGCTTTGAGTCGATTAACTTAACGATCACCAATCCCAACAAGCAACCGATGGACATTAATCCCCAGAACCAAGCGACTGTAGTTGCACCGGCTTCTTCCGGGCTGACCCCATGATACATATTCAAGAAAAGGCTCATCCAATTCGCCAATCCTTGCTCGGTCCCCACGTAAGCGATAATCCCTAAGAAATAGAATATAACTTGTTTATGCCTTAACAATTCCTTATAGTTCTGTACTGTTCCCGCCTTCTCATCCTCCTTTAATTCTACTTTCGGAAATTTGACATAAGAGATAACCAGTAACATGATGACAAAAACAATCGTAAAGATAAAATAAAGCGAGCTCCAAGGCAGGCTCTCTGGTGTTATCCCTTTGAGGAAGCGGATGAAGAAACCGTTCGCCGGATCTTCACCGGTTAATTTTCGCATAAGTCCGGCCAAGATGAACGGGCTCATGAAAGAAGCGGCCCCGAATACGATCTGGGCCAATACTTGATTAAAGGCATATTTTTTCTCACCACCCGCTTCACGCATCAAGGGCAATATAATCACCTGTAGCATTGCCATGCCCAGGCCGATAGCGAAAAGGGAGGTCAATACGATAGGGTAGGTCGGGAGCATGACGAAAAGCCCCGCTCCTAAAAACGCCAGACTGAAAGCGATCAATAAGGAAATCTTTCCCCCGAAACGCTCGATGATCATTCCCGCCGGGATAGACATGATGCCATATGCCAAGAAAAACGAGAACGGCAAGAAAGCGGCCAATGTCAGGCTCAGCCCGAAACTATCGATAATCATCGGTAACAGAGGTCCTAATATATTGGTGACAAAAGAAATAACAAACCAAATACACAATATGAGGAGTACGATCCAATTATTCTTATTCATGATAGATTGATTCAATGATTAAACACCAATGCCGCCGCCCCGAGGCATCCGGCTTTATTTCCTAATCGGGCAAGCTCGATTGTCGTAAAGTACGAGGTTTCCTTCATCACGTATTTCCCGACCTGCTCCCGTATATTATTAATGTAGAAATCCCCGGATTCCGAAATGCCTCCGCCGATAATCACCTTTTGCGGAGCGAAGATGTTGATAAGGCTCGCCACGCCTAGGGACAGATTCCGGAAATGATCCTCCATAGCGAGTACGGCCTCTTTCTCTTGAGCTTTATAGCGCTCTACTATATATTTTCCGTCGATACGGGAGGGTATCTCCCGTCCGTTCTTTTCCAATAATTGCCGGTATAAGGCGATCAATGCGCTTACGGAAGCGTGTGCCTCTAGGCAACCGGACGTTCCGCAAGTACATTGATTCCCATTCAGACCATGAATAATTAAGTGCCCAAGCTCGGTGCCCCGGTTCCGGTAGCCACCATAAAGCCGGCCATTCAAGAACAAGGCACCGCCTATACCGGTACCCACCGTCAGGAAAACGATATCGGAGAGACCTTTGGCCGCCCCATATATCACCTCGCCCAACCCCATAAGGTTTGCGTCGTTGTCGATGAATACCGGTAGATTAAATTCCGCTAACGCAAGATCTAATTGTTGGTTATCTAGTTCAGGAAGATTGTTGGCAAAGAGAACCACCCCCTTATCTACTACGGAAGGTACACCTATGCCGATTCCGTAAATCCCCCAATCCCGGGAATGGGCGTAGTCTGTCATTTTCCGTACGATACTTTTTAGGGTATCAGATAATGGGCGTGGATTCTCTTTTGATTGTGTGGCTTCCGACGATTCGTAAAGAATGTCGCCATGGTGGTTCACAAGAGTATATTTTATGCTTGTTCCTCCAATGTCTAATGCGATAGCGTATTTCATGATAATTGTAAAAGCTTAATTAGAACTATGCGCCGCTTCCTTGTCGATCAGGCAAATCACGTTCGAGTGCAGCCATAATAAGGAGGCCGGCAACTCCGTCGAGATCTTCTGTTCAAGGAACGCTTGGGTAATCTCCCTCTTCTTTATCCCGTTGATAAGAAGGATAATCAGGCGTGACTGAAAAATATTCACCATACCCAATGTCAGTCCGTATCCCGGTTTATCCGTATCCCCGGCGATCATGGGATGTTGTAAGGATTTTTGGGACAGATGAGCCACATGGCAATTCGTATGCAAGGAAGGAGCCGGCTCGTTCAAGGCGATATGGCCGTTCATCCCGATTCCTAATATACAAATGTCAATAGGACCTTTTTGGTCCAGTATTTGTTGGATTCGCTCACATTCCGCCTCGGGGTTTTCCGGATCGCTCTGAAACGCTATATACCGGCTGCCTGAGATTTGAAGCGGCCCTACGAAATGGTTCCGTAGATATGACTCGCACGTACCCGGGTGGTCCATTGGGATCCCTCCCCATTCGTCAAGCTTTAGTACTGTGAATTGGGAGAATAATTCCGGTTGGCGACCGGCTTCCTCTACTAGCAACTCATACATCCGGGTAGGCGATCCCCCGGTGGCGGCACAAAGCGTAAGTGCCTTGTGCCGTCCCAACTCTGAGGTAACTATCTCTTTCGCCTTAAGGCTTAATGCCTCATACGATTGGCAAATCTCTATTTTCATACGATTCTAGAGTTCTTTGATTTGAATATTGCGGAAGCAAACACCATAACCGTGGTCTTGCATACCGATGTAACCCGGTTGTTTTCCGCATTGTAGCATCAAGTCGTAAGCTTCCGGGCATTTCTCCGGACTAGTGCTGAACTTGCTGAACTTACTATGATCCACTAACGCGCGCCATACCGGTGTACCGAACTGGAATTCCAGCACTTTCACGTCGTTCATATAATGGATCACGCGTTGGTTATAGACAACGATTCTCGTCTTGTTCCAGTTTCCGTACGGTTTTACGGGTTGTGGATCCGGCATAATCATGTCATATACGGCTCCGGCTTGGCGGTTACCGTCGCAACCTTCCCACGCATCCGGCATGTTCTCGTTGTCGAGCAGTTGGTACTCGGGGCTGGAGTAATAAATAGGGGTATCCTCGATTTCTTGCGCCGTGTAGAAGATGCCGCTGTTGCCGGCCTTATCGATCTTCCATTCGATTTCGAAGGCGAAGTTCTTGAACTTTTTGTCGTAGATCAAGTCGCCGAAGCCCGTGTCGGCCTTGTTGTCGCTACCTTTATAGGTGATCACTCCGTCTTCAACCACCCAACCTTGGGGTACATCCTGACGGCAATAGCCGCGCCATCCGTTCAAGGTTTTCCCGTCGAACATGGTGACCCACTCGCCTCCCGTAGGGATACCGTCGCTATCGAGCGCTTGGGCTTGGGTGGTTTGCGTTCCGGCATCGTTGGTATTGCTGCCGGAGGTACATGACAAGGCCGATGCGAATAAGGCTACGGCCATAATACTGCTATAAATCTTTTTCATCTTTGTTTTGTATAGTTATTAAGTGAATTATCTAGTTGTAGAGACGCAGCGTGCTGCGTCTCCTCCTCTCAAAATGGTAACTTAGAATGCTATCGGACAGGGCATTCATTGTTGATCGCATTTATAACTTTAGCTCATCCCATCCATCGCGGTACTTCCGTTTGATGAATTGGTTCGCCAGCTCGAAGTTGGTGACGCGCATATTCGCCCCGTCCCATAAGAAAGTCTTGTTTCTTCCCGGATAGATGAAGCCCTTGCGTTCCCCGTAGATCGAGTCGTTCTGCTTCACCTGTTCCCGGATATTATGGCTGCGGAGGATGAGGTTGCCCATCAAGACGGTCTCGGTGAGCGGGCCGGCGTAGCCTTCGAATGGGGATTCCACGTCCGCCTTGTCGTAACCGGCGATACAGGAGTTGATCCATGCCCAGTAATGGCCGTTCGTGCCGCCTTCGATACGTTTGTATGTATGAGGGATGTTCACGTCCTTGTCGAACAGCGGTTTCTTGTTCGCCTTCTGTCCCTTCGGCCAGAATCTCGGATCGGAGCCTCCCCAGCCGCAGGAGGCCATGCCTTTTGTCCCCACGAATACGGTAGCGCCTTCCACGTCGTTGATATCCAAGTCGCCCATTGTGCAGGTCATATCGGCATCCGGGTCTATCTCCTCGAAACGTTCCGGCATGATGCCGCCGTCCATCCAGTATAGGGCGAGGTCGTTTCCGTTTTTCTTCTTGAACTTATAACGGATCGAGCTAGCCACCGGGCAGCTCTCGGGATAATAAGCCTCCTCGAAGATGCCGGAGTAAACATTGGTCGTGCTGCAAGAAACCTCGGTCGGATAACCTAATTGAAGCAACTTGAATGGAGGGCCGATGATGTGGCAACCCATATCTCCAAGAGCGCCCGTTCCGAAGCGCCACCAACCACGCCAATTGAATGGCAGCAAATTATCCACGTAATCCACATACTCTGCCGTCCCTAGCCATAAATCCCAGTTCAAGCCTTTAGGGACAGGCGGTTTCTGGTTTAGCCAAGGAATGCCTTGCGGCCATACGGGGCGATTGGTCCAGCAATATACCTTCTGGATGTCACCCAGCAGATCGGCCTCGAACCATTCGCGAAGGGTACGCATACCGTCGCAAGAGTTACCTTGGTCGCCCATCTGGGTCACGACTTTATATTTCTTGGCGGCTTCGGTAAGGATGCGCGCCTCGTAAATATCGTGGGCGATCGGTTTTTGCAGATATACGTGCTTACCCATCCGCATAGCGCCGAAAGCTTGGATCGCATGGTTGTGATCAGGGGTGGAGATACATACGGCATCGAAGTTCTTGCCTTCCTTCTCGTACATCTCCCGGAAGTCGTTAAAATACTTCGCCTTCGGGTAGGTCTTGCGAGCGTCTACAGATTGACGGTCGTCCACGTCGCACAGGCAGGTGATCGCCGCGTTCTTGTGAGGCGTGTTCATCAAGTTACCCAAGTCGGCGGCTCCCATGCCGCCGCAGCCTACTTTCGCGATATACAGCTTATCGCTGGGAGCTACATGTCCTAATCCCGCTACGGTAAAGCTGGGCAGGATCGTAAGGGCGGCCGCGCCTGTAGCGGCCATCCCAAGGAATTCCCTTCTAGAGATTCCAGCCGGGCTGGATTGTTTATTTTCCTCTTTCATATATTTGTTCATATTATGGTTAGAATGCCGGATATCCCGGGTTCTGAACCAAGTTATTATTCTTTTGCCAAGCCTTGAACGGGATCGGGAAGAGCTTACGATATTCCGGAGTCTGTTTCGGCTTCATATATCTCGGTTTCTGATACGTGTCGAAACGGATCATATCCTGGCGGCGTACGAACTCGAACGCTAACTCATAACCTCGTTCCTTATAAATATCGTCTAATGTCACGCTCGTGTAATTATGGTCGGAATTGCCGTAAGCCCTTTCGCGGATAGCGTTTACCAGGCGGGTCGCTTCTCCGATATCTCCACCCATGCGAACCAAGGCTTCCGCTTTCATCAGGTATACATCCGCCAGGCGGAAGATGGCGATATCGTTCTCCATATTGGTGTTTTGCATACCTTTCTCGTATACCCATTTATTGATACGTGCGCCTTCCTCTTGATGAATCTCACCCCATGAGGTCAGGTTGCCGTCCGCGTCGGTTTTCTCTGTTCCCGGTACGACATTCAAGTCGATCGTATGAATCAAGTCATGCCCTAGAGTCGTTTTCAAGACCTCTCCTGTGTTGGGATCGATCATCGGACCAATCAAGAATGAGCCTTTGTAGCGAGGATCTTCCGTATCAAATGTACGAACAAAATCCGGCTGGGCGTTGATGCCGTTCCACATACCGCCGGTGAAACCTAATACGTCGGGATCCAGATAATGTAATGTACAAAGATGGATGGAATTGCCCCAACTGTCGGATGCCTTGTAGCAGATAGGAAGGATGATCTCTCGTGATACCTCATTATGGACCTCGAAATTGGTTTTCCAATTTGGTTCGATGACATATTCGAGTTTCATAATCTCGTCGCACTGCTCTACAACGGCCTTCCAGTTCGGCTCGCCAATCCATTTCTCGGCGTTGAGGTACATCTTTGCCAATACCATGCGGGCAGCACCTTGTGTAAATTTACCGTAGCTGGCATCTGATACATCGGAGCGCAGGTTCGGGATGATCTCGGTTAATTCCTTCACCACATATTTATAAATGTCCGCACGGCTTGTGATGGAGGGTAAGGAGGTATCCTCAAAATCGATTACTAGTGGAGCGTTACCGAAAATATCTACGATTACATAATACCAGAAAGCCCGTAATCCTCTTAATTCGGACAAGTATTGAAGCTTAAGCTCATCGCTCATGGCCTCGCTTTTCTCTATAATATTATATACGGAGTTAACCGTAGTTAGGCCTCCCGTACAATAATCCCAGCAATTTTCTACAGAGTAAGAGTTCGGTTTCCAACTATGCATACATTGTTCCATATACTGTCCACCGTCCCACCAGTCGCCACCTACACGTGTCGGTGCCATCAAGATATCGGCTGTCATATCGGCCGCTCCCCAAGGACCGTCGTAAGCCAGCATGTTCTTTAGGGATTGGTATGCCGGTGCCATGATCGCATTGATCTGCTTTTCTGTTGTCCCGAATTCGTCGGTGGGAAGCTTGTCGTATACGTTCTCGTCCAAACCCATGCAAGAGACAAGCGCTATCGGAGCGAGTACGGCGCATATTATATTTTTGAATAATCTTTTCATGATCGTTACTGTTTATGTATTAGAAATTCAAGTTCAATCCAACAGAGAATGTGCGTGCCTTCGGATAAAACTCACGAGGTTCTACACCCGGGGTCAAACCGTCTCCTGAATCCATAGGGACTTCGGGATCAAGACCATTGTATTTCGTGATAACGAATAGGTTTTGCGCCGTGAAGTAAACACGGATGCCATTCAGGGCCTTGATCTTATAACCCAAGGTCAAGTTGTCAAGACGCATAAAGGAGCCTTTCTCTAAATAATAGTTGGAGAATCTTGGAGTCTCGCTTAGCGTATAGGTCAATGGATCGTCCAATGCGTTTGTTCCGGGCAGGAATCCGGATTGAGCGTATGCCATGCGGGTTGCGTTCAATATGTCATTACCGATTGTCCCACGCAAGAAGAATGACAAGTCAAAATTCTTGTATCGGAAAGAGTTGGTGATACCATACGTCAATTTTGGCTGTGCGGAACCGATGTAATCATAATCCGCCGGATCGGAAATCTCACCGTCGCCGTCTTTATCTACCATGATATATCTGCCGTTCTCGTCGATACCGTTGCAAACCAAGCCATAGAACTGTCCGATAGGGCGTCCTTCTTCCAATACGTGCGTACCACTGGAGCTTCCACCCCGGATGAATACGTCACCTAATAGGATCTTATCCATCGTGAATACATCATTTGATAAGCGAGTCACCTTATTGTCATTGTGAGCCAAGTTCAAGGAAATGTTCCAGTCGAAATCCTTTGTGCGGATAGCGTCCGCGTTCAAACTCAACTCGATACCCGTATTACGCATATCACCTACGTTTGCCATGATCTTATTATATAAATAAGGAGGGGTTGGTACCGGATAGGTATAAAGCATGTCAGAGGTCTTTTTGTTATACCATTCGATACGACCACCTAGGCGGCTATCTAATACGGAGAAATCAAGTCCGATGTTCAACATCGCTGTCTGTTCCCATTTTAAGTCCGGGTTTGCGTTCTGGCTGATTTTATAAGAAGGCAGCCAAGAACCGGTATCAAAATATATACCATCTGTGCCGTAAAGTTCGAGGGTTTTGTAGGGGTCCAATCCTGTTTGATTACCTGTGATACCATAACCGACACTTAACTTCAATACGTTAAGCCAGTTCACTTTTTGCATGAATGACTCTTGGGTGATATTCCAACCTACGGAAACGGAAGGGAAGGTACCCCATTTGTTATTCGCGCCAAATTTAGAAGAACCATCCCGGCGTACGGTAGCAGTCAACATATATTTCTCATTGAAGCTATAATTGGCTCTTGCGTATAAAGAGATCAGGCGACTTTGCCATTTCTCAGACTCCGCGTCTCCGGGGTTCAGGTTTTGTCCCGCGGCCAAGTTGTTAGCGCCTAATAAGTCTGTGACGAAACCACGGGTCTGTACGTGAGTTTCCTCATAATTCTCTTCTTCCCAAGAATAACCGATCAAGGCATTGATCTTATGATTATTGAACTCTGCCGAGTAATTGGCGGTCCATTCCATCAAATCCTTATCACGTAATCTCGACCAACGTTCGGCCTTACCGCCATCGTTGTAGCCGGCTTGAGACTCAATGCTATTATATAAACTCTCGTCTTCCGTATTCCGACTTTTCGCTAAAAGCACTTTTGCTTCCAGACCATCAATGATCGTATAACCGACATCAGCGGTTCCATAGAAATTGTTGATACGATTCTTATGTGTATTCTCTTTCTGGTTACGTACCGGGTTTCCTTGGTCGTATTCACGTGTGTCGAACCAAGATCCATCCTCTAGCTTAACCGGACGTACGGGAATCATGTTATAGGCAAGCAAGAAGTTTGTTGCGTTTGTCGGTGCGTTATCCGTGATGGTAGCCACACCGGTGATGCTTACTTTTAAACGATCCTCCAGCGCACGTTGAGAGAACTGGAAACGGGCGTTGTAACGGTTCATGGAGTTATCGCGTGCGATACCTTCACGTTGCATATAGGAAAGAGAACCTCTATAATTATGATGTGAACCACCTCCTGATAAAGACACGGCATGATCTTGTTGGAAACCGATTCTCGTAATTTCGTCGAACCAATCCGTGTTCGCTCCCATGTCAAAATCCTTACCATCCTTACCCGGGGTAGAGGAAGTATAGCTACGCCATTGGTCCGCTGTTAGCAGATTCGGTTTATTGGTCAAGGTAGATATACCGAACGCTCCATTATAAGCGATGGTCGGTTTGCTGGCGTAACCTTTCTTCGTAGTGATAAGGATAACACCTCCCGCTGAACGGGAACCATAGATAGCGGCTGAAGACGCATCTTTCAAGATAGAGATAGATTCGATATCCTGCGGATTAACCGTCGACATTTCCATGCCCGGTACATTATCGATAACAACCAACGGGCCTTGGTCTTTTTGCAAGGTTGACATACCTCTTAATTGGATCGTCGAGTTGCCCGTTACGTCGCCGGAACCGGTGTTGATCGTTAAACCTGCCACCTTACCTTGCAACAAATCTGCTGCGTTACGGGTCAGACCTTGATTGAAATCCTCAGCGGTCACGTTGGTGATAGAACCGGTAATCTCGCGTTTCGTCTGCGTACCGTAACCAACTACGACCACCTCATCCAGCTTTTGAGTGTCCTCTTTCAAGTTTACATTGATCACGTCTTTGCTACCTATTGGTTGCAATTGTGTCATGTAACCGATATAGGAAAACTCAAGAGTTGCGTTTGAAGATACTTCCATGACGTATTTACCGTCCAGATCTGTAATCGTACCGTTGGTTGTACCTTTCTCTACAACGTTAGCGCCGATAATAGCGTTTCCCTCCGGGTCTTTAATGACACCGGTGATACGTTTTTTAGTTTGTTGGGCGGCAATGTCTTTATTAAATACATTGATATTTCGTCCTTCGATCGAATATTTCAAACGCGTGTTGCGTAAAGCTTGCGATAAGATATTTTCTATAGGCTTATCGGTGGCGTTCACGCTCACTTTTACGTTCTTCACGTCCGAATCCACGTAGAAGAATAAGAAGTCGCTTTGTTTTTCTATAATAGCGAAAAGATCGGTTAGCGGGGCTTGCTCCGTCCTTACGGAGATTGTCACAGATTGTGAGTAGGAGTTAGTCGCCACCGCTTGGAATGCTGTTAATAAAAGTAAAATAAAGGACATTTTTAGGACCGAGAGTGTTTTTTTAAAGTCTTTGGACCTAAAAGACCTATAATACGAAACATTTTCCATATTTTTGTATTGATAAAAGGTTGATAATATGCGTCTGCCACAAAATCTGGTCGTGGAGTAGCAGAAGCGGGAATTAATTCTTTTTAATGAGACCGGCTGTGTTTTGTACAGCTGGTTTCATTCTTTTTGAGAGATATGATCTGTGTTATCTCATAGGCATTGCTTGTTTTTAAGATGTGTTAGTATTTTATTGAATATAGTAAGTTCCATCTCTTTGTGACCATTTGATCGGTAAACTGCGAGAGATTACCTGTAAAATCTCTTTTAAAGATTGATCCTCGCTGAATGTCCCGGATACGGTGACGTTTGGATCCAGCAATCTCTTGTTTTCTATATGAATCGGGATCTCGTATCTTTTCTCAAGCTCATTCAGCAAGGTACAAAGCGCTATTGATTTATACTTTAGCAAGCCGTCTTTCCATGCTAGATTTTCTTTTGCGTTGACGGATTGGATATCAATCTTGTTCGTTGAACGGGTGAATGTAAGTTGTTGGTCGGGAGCGAGCAATACTTGTTGTGTCGGACTCTCGAAACGGATTGATCCTTCCAGCAAGACGGCCTTGATCTGATCGTTCCCTTTATCAGCTTTTACACTGAAAGTAGTTCCTAATACCCGTATGGAGGCATTTCCCATATCGACGATGAAAGGTTTCTCCGGATTTTTTGCTACCTCGAAATAGGCTTCTCCTTCCAGATTAATCTTTCGTTTATCCGTGCCGTATGTGTCAGAGTAGGTAAAGCGACTATTTCGGTTCAAAATGATTTTCGTACCGTCGTCCAGCGTAAAATGAGATTTGTTCTTATCAGTTATATAGGTATAGAATTGTTGCGCCTTCGGCTCCCGGGTATTTAGGTGCATCGTAGCGAAAAATAAAATAAGAAAGGCGATTGCCGCCGCAATGGGAGTAGCGATGAAACGAATCTGCCTCAATCTCTTTTGCCGGCTCTGGCCGTCCATCTTCTTTCTCAAGTTATCGAGGGACACATTAGGCAGCAAGGAATGGCTGAACGAGACTTCCGCATCCCAATAACTCTTTAGCAACCGAAATTCTTTTTTGTTCTTTTCGTCTGCGTTCAGCCATTCACTCAGCGAAAGAAAATCTTCCGAGGAGCTGTTGCCACTTAATATCCTTGTGATAATATGATCTATGCTATTCTCCATTTTCAGTTGTTTCTATACTAATAGTCGCAACTAAATCTGAAAACCCCTAGTGGGGGCATGAATTTTTGATAAAAAACATTCCGCTACCGTTACTATTCTTATCATGTCGTTTCATACCAAGACCTTGAGCTAGTGGAACTTTATGATCATTAAGAGGAATTGATCGTCGTCAGAACTAGAGAGAACCAATTCTCTCAATTTACCAGCTAGTTGGTTCTTATCCAATGACTCCCGTAGCTTTTCAATAGATAAGGCACGAACTCCAATATGCGGGTTGGGAGAACATTCACTTTTTACCAGAGATGTCATTTTCCATTGTCTGAATAGAAGGCATTTGCGCTTATACTTCTAAACTCACCTCCTTGTTTGACCTCTATTTTTGACATGTCTATTTTTGAGGCACTCTAAAGATCAATGTTTTTGATAAATCCGGTTTGCTTAGAGATAAGGTAGAATGGGTAATTCTCAGAAGGGCTATTGTCATGACATAATATATACTCATCATCATAATTATAGATTAAGTGATTCTTCCTGGAATGATCATATATAAAAGTAAGACTTCAAGCATAAAGTTCTCACGCCATTTGTTTATCTTTACCGCTGATTTGAGCTGTACACTATGTGTTATCTCAAAATATTGGTCGAGTTCGTTCATTACAGCCTATCTTTAGATGTGGTAATCCTAATATAAACTTTTTGGGTGACTCGTCCTACTATTTATTTGTTAATTTGAAATTTAACGGACTATTGATTTAATGTAATATGGATTATCTTATCATATACAAATATTCATTGTGCGTGGCTCTAACACTCATGTCGTTTTTCGGTATTTACTTTCTTACGGCTCCAACACCCGAAAAACCTGTTTTTGACAATTATCTACGGTCAAGACATATCATAGGTATTGCTATTTTAGTGCTAGCGGCCAATTATTCTGTGCATTTCTTCTATGGCATACGGTTCGTAAGTGTCAAGGCTGCCATATCGATGAATTTATCGACCTATTTTCTATCATATTTTCTTTTCAGCTCGGCTTTGATCGCGTTATTAGACCGATTCTACTGGACAGTCCGTCGTTTTGTAGCGCATATGGCCAGATGGATATTGTTTACTGTCTTATCGGGAATCATACTATTGGTATTTCCTGAAAACAATACGCAGAAAATCGGATTACTAATAATGGCCTCCTGGTTGTTTATATATGGAATGACCCTGGCATACCGACTGATAAAAAGATACCACAAAGCTGTAAGATTATTCGATGATACATATTCCGACCATATCGGTGCCTACATCCATTGGATGTCTATCTTCACGTACTGGGCTGTTATATATGGTATCAGTTGTGGGTTGCTGACCTTCTTGCCGGACAAATACATTTACCTGTGGGTAATCTCGTCCATACCTTTCTACATCTACCTGTTCTGTTCATATATGAATTACCAGCTATTCTATGAACAAGTAGAAAACATGTTAGAAACCGAAAGAAATGCCGAACAAATAGAGTCGGAAGAAAGCGGACAAGTCGCAGTGATCCCCTCTTGCTATGCCGAAATCGAGAAAAAACTATCCGCATGGATCGATTCCAAAGGATACGTAAGTCCGGGGCTCACCATCCGTGAGCTATCCGACGCACTCCATACCAACCGCACCTATCTCTCGGCTTATATAAAGGCGACCTACAACGTGTCGTTCCGCCACTGGATAACCGGACTACGCCTCGAATATGCCAAACAGCTGTTAATACTACATCCAGAACTGACGATCGCGGGAATATCCGAGATGTCTGGCTTCTTATCCCAAAGCTACTTTACGAAAATTTTCAAGGAACAAGAGGGTTATTCTCCGGACCGGTGGAGGAGGACACAGGCATGACACATATATCTTCAGCCATCCAAAACTGCTCTATCTACAAAAAAACTGCTCTATCGACAATCTGAAATTGTTATAACCGCAAAGTTGTGCTCTGGCGACAATCAAGCCCATTTCTATGCCAGCGCGAGAGGTATCTTACGGATTATTATCGCTTAATTTGTACAAAATCATCTGTAAATAAGAATCATATGAAGACGACAAAATTCAATTATCCGTGTTTTACCCATTTGTTGGTAAGTTGTCTGCTCGTATGCAGCCCAGTCCTGTTCTTCACTGCCTGCTCGGACGACGATGACGGACCTGAAATAGAAGAGGATGGTGTATGGAATAGTCCGCTACGTGGTTCCATCGCTACCGATGAAATAGTAGATAAAACGGCAGTCATATTAGGCGATGTCCCGTCTGATATGAAAGAGGCGTTGAACATCCG
>JAQVCX010000038.1 GCA_028689545.1 Parabacteroides sp. | reverse complement strand
GAGGCTCGGACAGGATCTTCTCCAACCGGTTACGCTCCGTGAGGATCTCGCTCACTTGGTGCCGCATGGTCGCCTCGTCGCTCAAGAGCTCCAGGGCTTTCTCCTGCGTAAGTTGGTTGACGTTATACGGATATTTGATCTTATTCAGCACGCCGATAATCTCCGGAGAGGCGAATGCCATACCCAAACGGATACCCGCCGCTCCCCACGCCTTCGACAAGGTCTGAAGGACGATCAAGTTCGGGAACCCGGATAACTCCTTGAAGAAAGAGGGATAAGCGGAGAAGTCGATATAAGCCTCATCGATCACCACGATACCTTCATAGTTCTTCAATATCTTATAGATAGAGCCACGATCCAGGCTGTTGCCACTGGGATTGTTCGGCGAGCAGAGGAAGATCACCTTTGTCCACTCGTCCGCCGAGTCCAACACTCCGTCGGCGTCCAAGTCGAAGTTCTCGTCCAAAGAGACCGTGCGACATTCCACGTTATTCACATTCGCCGCCACCTCATACATGCCATACGACGGCGAGATCGTCACCACGCTATCCATACCCGGCTCGCAAAAGGCACGGATCACCAGATCGATCGCCTCGTCGCTACCATTGCCCAAGAAGATCGAGTTGCGGTCTACGCCTTTCAACACGGCCAGCCGATCCTTCAGCTTCCACTGCAAGGGATCGGGATAACGGTTATACGGCACATTCCACGGATTCTCGTTCGCGTCCAGGAAGACGGAGGCATTTCCATGAAACTCATCCCGCGCGGATGAATACGGTTTCAAATTCCAGACATTCGGTCTTACTAAATCTTTCAGCTCTTTCATATCGTGTTCAATCTAATTGTTACTGCGTTGCGGTGAGCATCCAGATGCTCGTTGGCGGCCATCGTTTGGACCGTGCTACCCAAGGCACGGATGCCATCGGAAGTGATCTCTTGGAAAGTGATCTTCTTGATGAAACTATCCAGGTTCACGCCGCTATATGCCTTGGCATAGCCGTTGGTCGGCAAGGTATGATTCGTGCCGGAAGCGTAATCGCCGGCGCTTTCCGGGGTATACGAGCCCATGAAGACACTGACGGCGTTCTCGATCCGCCCCGCGATGGAGGCGTAATCCGCCGTTTGGATAATCAAGTGCTCGGGAGCGTATTGGTTCGTGAAGTCCACGACTTCCCGCGTATCTTTCAATACGATGATGCGGCTGTGCGCCAGCGATTGCTCGGTGATCTCCTTGCGGGGCAAACGGTCCAGTTGCTCTTGGATGGCACGGGACACGGGCTCCACGATCGTTTCCGAGGCGGTCACTAGGATCGCTTGGCTATCCACTCCGTGCTCGGCTTGCGAGAGGAAATCGGCGGCGATAAAATCGGGATTCGCCGTCTCGTCCGCTATCACCTCTACCTCGGATGGACCGGCGGGCATATCGATGGCGACCTCCTTGAGGCTTACCAATTGCTTCGCCGCCGTCACGTATTGATTACCGGGGCCAAAGATCTTATACACCTTGGGGACCGATTCCGTCCCATAGGCCATCGCCGCGATCGCTTGGATTCCTCCGGCCTTGAATATCTTACTTACGCCAGCTACCTCGGCGGCGAACAAGATAGCGGGATGTACTTTCCCTTCCCGGTTGGGCGGCGTGCATAATACGATCTCCTGGCATCCGGCGATACGTGCGGGCACGGCTAGCATCAATACCGTGGAAAACAGGGGGGCCGTCCCGCCCGGAATATATAGGCCGACTTTCTCGATCGCTACCGCTTTCTGCCAGCAAGTGACTCCCGGGGTAGTCTCCACCTTCTTTCCCTCGAAGCGCTGTGAGGCATGAAACTTCTCGATATTCGCCTTTGCCGTGCGGATCGCCTGTTTCAAATCGTCGGCAACCAAGGCATCCGCTTCCCGCATCTCCTCCTCGGATACTTGAAGGGAAGAAAGGAGCACTTTATCAAACTTTTCCTCATACGCTTTCACGGCGGCGTCGCCCTGCTCACGTACCTCGTCCAATACCGTACGAACCGTATCGAACAAGGTGGTCACATCCAATGCGGGACGTTTGGCTAGCGAGCTCCATTCCTCACGTCCGGGATATTTTATAATCTCCATATTATACAATCATTTTCTCTATCGGAAGCACCAAGATACCCTCAGCGCCCAATGACTTTAGTTTACCAATAATTTCCCAGAAATGCTTCTCGGCGATCACGGACTGAACGGAGACCCATTCATCGTTTGCCAAAGGAGTGATGGTCGGGCTCTTCATACCGGGAAGCACCTCTATGATCTCATCCAGCTTTTCCTTCGGAGCGTTCAGCAACACGTACTTCTTCCCCTCGGCCACTTGAATCGCCTCGAAGCGAAACAGCAACTCATCCAAGATCTCTTGCTTCTCCTCGGACAAATCATTGTTGGCGATCAATAACGCCTCGCAAGGAAGAACCACCTCCACTTCTCTCAATTCAGTGCTTATTAAAGTGCTACCGGAGCTTACGATATCGAAGATAGCGTCCGCCAGGCCAATACCCGGGGCTATCTCCACGGAGCCGCTGATTACATGAATATCCGCCTTCACGCCTCTCTCCTCCAAGAAAGAGCGCAAGATCACGGGGTAGGAAGTAGCGATCGTTTTTCCCTCGAACCACTTCGCCCCCTTATATTCCTCATCTTTGGGGATCGCTAAAGACAAGCGACACTTACTAAAGCCCAGGCGCTTGATCAATTTCGCCTCTTGCCCTTTCTCTACATACTCGTTCTCTCCAACGATACCAATATCCGCCACACCGTTAGCCACCGACTGAGGAATATCATCATCCCGAAGGAATAATACCTCCACCGGAAAACCTTTCGCCGATAATAATAGGATGCGTTTGCCCCTATTTAGTTTAATACCCGCTTCTTCAAGCAACATCATGGTCTCGTCGTACAGACGGCCTTTCGATTGTACCGCGATTCTCAACATAACTATATCTTCTTTTTGTATTATGAATATCGAATAAAAAAAGGCTTACCGCGAAACGGCAAGCCTTTATCTTTTTATCATGAGTACATACATACCATTCAGCCCACCGAACTATTGCCCGCTGTAATGATGATGGTGATGTAATGTAGTCGTTATTTTCATTTCTTTTGTTATTTACGTCGCAAAGTTACAATAATAATCGAAAGAACAAATATTTCTGATAGAATATTATCACAATATCTATATTACTTCAATCCGTTCTTACGAAGCAACTCTTCTATCTCTTTCAAGCTTATGGATTCACGATCCGCCTTGTCGTAGATGTAGAGCAAGTTGACCTCTGTCTCATCAATGGCTACCACTACCGTAAAAGAGATAACCCTTGCTCCACCGCTTTTGCCTCGTCCTTTGGAAGAGATACGCATACGGATCTTACGAAGGCCGTTACCGAGATCTATGCCGATCTGGGGATTCGCATAGATCTCTTCTTGTAACTCTATTAAGTCAGCCTTCAATGAAGAATAGCGTTTACTCAAGCGTTTTACTTCTTTTTCAAACGACTTGTCAAATACAATGCTATAATTCATTGATAAGCTCTTCTAAGTGTTTCGCTCTCTTTCCACTACATTTACGCTCTTGCATCTCTTTCAGCCCGGCATCGATCCCCGCCAAGATCTCCTCCTTGCTAATATACTCGGTTTCTTCTTCATCAAGCACATTGGCTTTTGTCCTGACTTTACTATTAAGCTTTTTCAGATAGTTCTTCACACGGTTGAGCGTGTCTTTATCATCGATGCTCAACAATTCTTCGACCAAATCCATCTTTAGGCATTTTAGCTCCATCGCTGTCATACAAATACTCCTTCCTTATTAATTCGTTCTCAAGGACAAAGATAATGATTTACTTTAATACAAATGACTCGCTTGCTGCTTAATCTTATTGGATAGCATCAAGGGGAAGTCCGGATGCGCGGTAAAAAACGCATCCACTTCTTCCCGGGCCTCCTTGGATGTATGGGCAGAAAGCAAGGAGCGAACCCAAGCGGTGGGGAAAAAGATATCGCCGGTGCGCTGCACTTCCGGCATCGCTTCCAAGGCGGGACGGATATAAGCGACCGATTCTTGTTCTCGCAGGCGATGGTTCAAATGAGCGAGAGCGGAAGAGGCCCATGGCTCTACCCTACGATTCCCGGCGATCAGCAAGGAAGCGAAGACACTGTCACGCTCCGCTTTACGGGGCGAGACGGATGGGGAGATAAATTGATATTCCTTCCTACGGTCCGGATTCTGTATGCGGGCTAATTGCGTAGCGATAATCTCATCCGCTTTTTCCGGCAAATGTATCGCCAAGAGATAGGACAAGCCGATATAATCATTCTCGCTCAACGCGCAATCTTCCGGAGCTTCTCGTTCCTGCCATAACGCATATAGGCGTCGCACCGCCTCCTCGGAATCCGCTATCGAACGATACCAACGAAACGCCTGTAAGCGATGTTGGGATACGGGATTCGTGGTCACGATCTTCCACAATGCCTCTTCCAACGGACGAGGATCCGACGGGAATATCCGCTGGCAATCGCCTAAATACCCTAAAGCCATCGAGAATAATAAAGAATTAGACTCATTCGGCAAATACGCCAACATCCCATCACGGAACCCTCGCGGAGAAATCGTTTTCCAACGAAGATTCTCATACAGGGTAATCAACAAAGATCCCTTCAACACCTCATCTTTCGACGAACGAAGCACAGACCATAGGCCGGAAGACTCCTCCTCCGTTATTTTAAAGAAGCCATAGCCACGCCCATTTGTATTCGGAAGAACAACACAATTTCCATCAGTAGGAAAACTTAATTTCATCCGGAAGGAATCGGAGTTCCCTTCGAGAGAAACCGGGATTTCTTCCGAATTCGTTCCGCGGATCACCCGATAAGTTAATTCTTGCGGCCATCTTAAACCCCGGCCCAGCGGATCACGCTGCTCCACGACCAACTCACCGTCCGTAACCGAAGCCGTAATCTCCGGCATACCCTTCTGATTCACCCACACCTCGCTCCAAGCGACCAGATCCTTTTCCGTATATTTATTCAAGATACGGATCAATCCCTCCCAAGTAGCGTTCCCATACGCATAAGTAGCCAAGTACTCACGGATTCCTTGCTGGAAAGCGTCTTCTCCCAAAGTGCGCACCAGCATCTCCATCACCACGGGAGATTTATCGTAGATGATATTTCCATAGACCAAACCGGCGTTACGCAAGTTATCCAGATCCTGCTTGATCGGATTCGCGCCAGCCGTACGGTCTTCCGAATAGGACGCCGGAATATAATCCCGCATAAAATTCAACCGGTGATTCACCTCCGGATACAAAGGCTCTACGATACGGGAAGCGAAGTAATTAGCGAAAACCTCCTTGGTCCATACATCATCGAACCACCTCATCGTCACATAATCGCCAAACCACATATGAGAGGTTTCATGGGCGATCAAGGCGCTCCGGCTCAATCGCTCATTTAAGGTAGGATGCTCATCCAGAAACATCCGGCGATCCGTATATAAGGTAGCGCCCGTATGCTCCATACCCCCGTATTGGAAACCGGGTAAGATGATCACGTCATATTTAGCGAAAGGATAAGGAATACCGGTAAAGTCTTCCTGCCATTCCAACGCGTCGAACACCTCATTGGCGATAGCCGGGCATTGAGCGATCTTCCTCGGGTCTGTCTCCCGGTGATAAATAGAGATGTCCCGTCCGTCCCGGGAATAAACCTCCCGAGTCAGTTTACCCGCCACGAAAGAGAACAAGTAGGTACTGAGCGGTTCCGTCTCCTTGAAAGAGATACGATTCCGGCCGGAGACGCTTGTGCTATCCGTCCGCGTGATAGCGCCATTCGCCACGGCCTGCCAAGCGGAAGGAACCTCCAGGGTCAAGGTGAAAAGCGACTTCATATCCGGCTGGTCAAAACAAGGGAATACCGTACGTGCCCGGTCCGGAACCAATAACGTATACAGGAACTCATCCCGTCGATTCAAGGATTGATCCGCCGGAGTAAAAGCGATCGCAACGCGGTTCTCTCCCACCGTTACCCAATCTGAGGCAATCACGATATGCTCATCTTTCACCTCATAGGGAATATCTTCTCCGTTCAAGGTAACGGACGAGACTTGTTCCGGTTCTCCCCGGAAATCAAGAATAAGCGGCCGCTTCTCATCCAATCGTAACGATAGCTCCGCCTTTCCCCGGATCGCCTCGTCACGAGATTCCGGGATCGAGAAAAACAGATTATAACGGACATTAGAGAAATGCTCCTCGCGGAATCGCGCCAACTCAAGGCTCACGCCAGACCGGGACAAATCGGCCTCATCTTGTTTAACAAAGCCGCAAGCAACCAGACCGGACAGTACGCAAGCCCCAATAAATGCTTTTAGGTTCATATCTCGTATTTATTCTCTTAAGTATTCTGCTATACCCATGAAGTTTCGTTCCAGCAAATACATCTGGCTAGCCATAAAGGTGAAGAACTCTCCCCAATGCGCTCGCCGGTGCAAATCCAATCCCTCCTTTGCCACATAGATACGGGCCACTTGCCGGTCATTCTCTCGGACAAAACAAATATCCCAGATCAAGCCTTCGGGAAAATCCTGCTCCAAGGTCTCTTTATACCAAGTCAGACGCTCGAACATCTCCAGGCGCAAATCCTCGCTACGGTGGTTTACCTCAAGAATAACGTAAGCCCCTTGACGATTCGCGTCGAATTTCAACTCAACGCCCTTTACCTTCGTATCGTATAATGTCCAAATCTTCTTACGCCCCCGCAAATAAGGTTGCACCTCGCAAAAAGCGGCGAAGCTTTCCCAAAACTCCAATTTGAGATTCTTCAGTTCCTCCTTACTATACATTATTTATATAGGTCTTT
The DNA here is from genome assembly GCA_028689545.1 of Parabacteroides sp. Lineage (GTDB taxonomy): Bacteria > Bacteroidota > Bacteroidia > Bacteroidales > Tannerellaceae > Parabacteroides. The sequence continues at coordinate 21,924 of JAQVCX010000038.1, read as the reverse complement.
CTTTGTTAGCTCGACGACCTGCCCGAATTTGGCGAGTTTCTCCATATCCATGCACTCTGAAGTACCGACAATCGCATATGTTATCAACTGATCTTTTATATTCTCCTTATAAAAACGAAGAATGTCCTCCATTGTCATCCGATCGACAACCTCCAGATAATCCCTGTTCGGATCGCTCTCGTACCCCTCATGCCGGAAACCGGCGATCTTCAAGGAAAGGGAGCGGCTAGTAGGATATTCATTATTAACCATGTTACGGATCGTCTGCTTCACCGACTCAACCCGTTCCGGGCGTTCCGGCATATCACGTACCAGATTCTCCAGCACCTCCATGGCTTCTATCACCTTATCCGTCTGCGTAGAGAGTTTCATCACGAAGCTAGCGGGCTTCTCCGAGCGATTCAAGGGAGGATACTTCAAACGGGAACTCACTTGATAAGCGAACGAACGGAACTCACGGAGCTCCTGGAACATCAAAGATGACATATCCCCTCCGAAATAAGCGTTAAACACACGGGAAACAAGACGATCCTCCTTCGCCTTCAACGGATCGATGTATATATAGGCATAGATTATACTTTGCGCGAGCTCTTCCATATCGATGAAAAAGACCATCGGCTTATCATACCTCACGAGATCGCGGATATAGGGAGAGTTGGATGAGACGCTTACCTCCTCCAAAGGTAAATGCAGCTTGATCTGCCGGGTGACCTCCTCCGTAGGCAATGTGCCGCAATAATGCAGGTCGCAAGCCACCGAACGTACCTTACGGAAAGTGTCCAGCAACATCTTTCCCTTTAGTTTCTTGATTTCAGCGAACGTTAATTTGGTCAAATAACGGGATTGCTCCCCAAACTTGACTTTCTCGAACAGCATATCGCCCACGTTCTCGTTGGAATTGAAAAACGATTTCTCTAAGACCTTCTCCTCGTCCACGATCTTGCGTAACTTCTTATTATCCGGCTTGGCGTGTCGCAAGAAATCGCCTACCAAAGCCATTGTCTGGGTAAAATGCCCATCGAAGCCATTCACCACCATCAGAAACTCAGTATCCGTGGATTCAAAAGTCAGCGTACTACCCAGTTCCTGCAATTTGCCCCGGAAGGCCTCGAAAGTCATCGATTCCGTCGCTATAAAAGGTAGATAAGCGGACAATTTACCAAGATCACGGAGTTCCAACTTCCCTATTCCATAAGAGAATGTCAACGAGAATATATCATTTACGGAATTATAAGTCTTATACAGCGTGACAAGCGGAGATAAGGACACGACCTCGGTATCTTTCTCGAAATCGAGGAAATGCGGTTTCAATTCTTGTACGGGTATCTTTTCCAGACGTTCCACATAAGCGGAGGTAGCATCGGAGTTCTTCGGTATAATCGGTAAATAACCCGGCTTGGACAAGGTCGTTTTCGGATAACGTCCGGTCTTCTTCGTGACGTACATATAATTCTTCGTGAAATATTTCTTGGCGATCTCACTCACGTCCTCCCTCGACAACGTATCGATACGAGCTACCTCCTCCAAATAATCCTGCCAGCTTTTCCCTTGAGAGAAAATACGCATCATCACATCGGTCCTTGAGTTTATATCCTCCAAGCTGGAGGTATATTCACGTTTCTGCTCCAATTTCAAGCTTTGGAACATCTCATCGCTAAAATCACCCTCCTTGATGCGGTTAATTTGTTTCCACACCAATCTCTCGGCTGCCCCATAAGTCTGGAAAAAGGACTTAGGGAATATCAGCAAGCCCAGTACCCCGGCCTCATTCATGCTCTGGTTGATCGCCATCGCACCCAGCACCTTATGATCTACCGTCAGCTTATCCAACAATCCCGTACCATTGGTGTTGTTCAATAAAGCCACGGCGACATTGAGCGCTACTTGATCCGGATGATTTGCGGGAACTCCCCGGAATCCCAATGCCATAACTTTCACGAAAGGCATAGGAAGACGCACGCTCACTTTCTCCCGCCCCTCGAATGGAGGAGGCTCGACGACATCCCGATGAGGAGGCTCCCCTTTTCGTATCCGGGAAAAAGTAGATTCCAAGATCGGCAAGACCTCTTCCGCATCGAAATCTCCACTTAAGATCAAGCCCATATTGGAAGCGACATAGTATTCCTCGAAGAAGCGGCGCATCTCCGACAGACGAGGATTCTTCAGATTCTCCGCACTACCGATAATCGGATACGCGTACGGATGCGGATAGAAATAACGTTCTGTCAATTTCTCGATGGCTGTGCCAGCCATCGTGTCTCCATACATATTTTTCTCCTCATAGACCGTCTCCAGCTCATTCTGGAAAAGACGAAATACGGGATTTACCAAACGCTCACTATTGATCTCGGCCCATTGGGAGATATATTGCGGAGAGAATGTATTGAAATAGGCTGTAAAATCATAAGAAGTCCCGGCATTCAACTTCGTACCACCGAAACGGGTAATCAACCGGTCGAACTCATTCGGTATCACATACTCAGCGGCACGTATGCTCAGACCGTTAATAATCTGCTGCAAATGGGCACGCATCTGAGGATCTTCGGTATTCGCCAAAGCGTCATATTTCTCGGCGATAATGTCCAACAATACTTTCTCGGACTTATAATCGATCGTCCCGATCTTATCCGTTCCTTTAAACATCATATGCTCAAAATAATGAGCGATGCCTGTGTTTGGGGAATCTTTAGCTCCGGCTTTTACGACTACAGCTCCGAATATCTTAGGCTGGCTATGGTCTTCATTCAACCATACCGTCAAATCATTACTTAATTTAAGCTCTCGTATCTGTAGAAAATCTGAGGTTGACAACAGAGATCTCATGGAATCTATTTAAGTTTATATTATTTTACAAAGATACATTTTTCAATTGAATTAACACACCCACTCTTACAAGCAATCTTAACAAAAGGGCAAATTTAACGTAGGATTGGGCTTATTTTTAAGAGTAGTGTTAGATCAAGAAACGATTATTATGATAAATTTAGGTAGTTGGATGGACACGCGCCAAGATCTACCTCTTTGTTGAATACGTATTCGCGATCATGTTTGGTCACCAAATGTATTATTTTTCCTATCTTCGTCCCCCGGATAGTCTACTCAAAGTTTAAAATCGTACTTATGAATAAGATACAAGAATGGGTATATAATTTATTAGTTCAAATGGGGTTGATAAGCGAAGATTCCGGTTACCTAGACAATATAGTGATCTTATTGCTTATCATAGCCGTCACCGTTGGGATCGATTATAGTTGCCGGTATATTCTCCTAGGCATGTTCAAGCGATTAGCGAGGAAGACGAAAAACCAGCTGGACGATTTGATCGTGGATCGTAAGATCATCAATAAGATGATGCATATAATCCCGGCCATATTGATTTATATATTGTTACCTTTCGCCTTTTCTGCCGAAGAGACACCGCAGACTTTAATATTACTACAGAAGTTTTGCCAGATTTATATCATAGCGGTCTCTCTACGGTTTATCAACGCCTCCTTAAATCTGATCCATGAGATATACAACAAGAAAGATTCCTTTAAGAACAAACCGTTGAAAGGGTTCATACAGGTCTTGCAGGTCACGGTTTTCTTTATCGGATCGATATTGATTATCAGTATCCTTATCAACAAATCCCCGGTTTCATTATTGGCCGGATTGGGTGCGTCCGCCGCTATCTTGATGTTAGTCTTTAAGGATACGATCTTAGGCTTCGTTGCCGGCATCCAATTATCCGCCAATGATATGCTCCGGGCGGGCGATTGGATCACCATGAGTAAATACGGCGCGGATGGTACGGTTATCGAGGTGACATTGAACGCCGTGAAAGTAAGAAACTTTGACAATACCATTACGACCATCCCCCCTTACGCCTTAGTAAGCGACGCTTTCCAAAACTGGAGAGGCATGAGCGAATCCCCGGGTCGTCGTATCAAGCGCTCTATCAATATCGATATGAACAGCATACATTTTTGCACCCCGGAAATGCTAGAGCAATTCCGTAAGATCTCTCTTATCACGGATTATATCGATAGCCCCATTTGGGTAAACGGACGTAGACAAACAAACCTGGGTGTCTTCCGGGCTTATCTCGTACGTTACCTAAGAAGCCTCCCGGAAATCAGCAAGGAGCTAGTCTGCATGGTAAGGCATCTACAACCGACTGACACAGGTATCCCCATCGAGCTTTATTGTTTCTCATCCAATAAGGTATGGATCGAATATGAAGGAATCCAAGCGGATATATTCGACCATGTACTCGCGATAATACCGGAGTTCGGACTAAAGGTATTCCAGAATGTATCCGGGGCGGACTTGAAGGATATTATCATTAAACTTCCTCCATCCGCTCCAACTCATGACCACGGAACTGCATCACGATAAGATGTAGTTTCGTATCCTGTATCAATTGCCGCACACGTGGTGCCATAGCATATCCATGGATTTGTTCTACCGCCTCTTGCCATTGCGTATTTGCCTTCATCTCGGTATCCTTGGCAGAGAGGTATTTCAATTCTACGATATAACTATGAGCCACCTCATAATGTTGTAAATCCGGCATCAAGAATAAATCACAAAAGCCATGGTTCAATTCCATCTCAGGAGCGACCAAATAATAACTATCTACACTCAAGTAAGCGGTAAAGAAACCTTGGAGATTACGTTCGCCCTCAATGGCACTGCGTACGGAGGAATTCTCTTTATAAGCCTCGGCAATAAACTCGAAAGCCTCTCGCCAACGGCCCTCGTAAGCCATGTCATAATAAAAATCCTGTAGATGGTTTAGGCTGACGTAACGACTGTCCTGGTATTCTTCCAGCATAAACTCATAATACTGCTTACGCACATTGTTGTTAGGAATGCCCAATATGAGACGGGTTCCACGAGTCCCAGTGATCGTTAGCATGCCGTAATAAAATAACAGGCTAGGGAAGGTCTCCGGTTTAGCGATCTCCGAGGCGGGGAAGGTCGTGATCAAAGAAGTAACGATCTCCCCCTCATCGGCTATTTTGCGCAAAACGCCCTTACGATCACCATCCAGCCGATCCAAGCGGATCAACTTCTTCATCTTATTGTAATCCGTACGGGTATTCGGATCGATCATTTCCTTCGGAGACTTACCCAAGGTTATATAATGGCGCAAGTAATAAAGCACCATATCACAATTGAACATCTTCGGATCAAGCTCCAGACTTTCTTCGGCAAAACAATAGTTATCATACCAAGGTTTCATGTCCGCTATCATCGCTTCTATGTCCGTATCCGTCGGCAACTCTCCGACCACCTTATAGTAGGTAAGCATCTCACAGACCTCCTCCTCACTGAAGCCCAGCATTTTATTAAACTGGAAACTGGTGCTAATATTCCAACCTATATTGAAACCACTGGTCAAATCGTCGAGTGTCACAGGACTGACACCTGTCATAAAGATGCGTTCGAACATTCCTTTATAAAGCTTGAAATGATCCCGATAGAAACCACTGGCATGGGTAAGAGCATGGTAGATCTCATTTCCTTGCTCATTAAGAACCACATTCGTGAAATTATCGTACTCATCAATAATCAGATAAAGCGAATACCCATTCCGTTTCGCTTCTATATCGATCATGTTCAGCTTATCGCTTGCCACCGTAGAATCAAAGAAACTTTTCACGGTACGTTCGGAATAAAAATCAATATAGGTCTCCATGAAACCATCTAATTGGCGACAACAATAGAGGTTGAAACTCGCCTCCAAGGTATCTATACCAGACCCTATCTTTGAGAAATCCAGAAATAGCACTTGATACTTCCCTCGCGACGGTGTCGGATGACTCCCGACCCAAAGATTACCAAAACGTTTTTCAAACTTATCCTTTTGGGAAATATCATAATACGCACGCAGCATGCTTAAGAATATGCTCTTCCCGAAACGACGGGGCCGGATAAAAAACAAACTATTCGGTTGCTCCTCCAAAAGGGGCAGATACATGGTCTTATCTACATAATACTGATTCTGCTCCACCACTTCCACGAAGTTGGAGACACCGTATGGGATTCGCTTCACATTTTCCATATTCATGCTTGTTTTTATTTTTACCAACAAGATAGGACAAATATACGTTATTTCCGGGAATCCATCAAAATATTAGGGATCCACGTTGAAATCCATTTTCAGGCGTCGGTATAGGCATCGCCTCACGCCAGTATAGGCGTAGCCTCACGGCACTATCGGCGCGGGGTTATACCGATACTGGCGTGAGGCTACACCGATATACGTGTTTGTCACCCTTAGAATCGGGAGTAAATAAAGGGCTGTACCCCCGCGCTCTCGAACCGGACGACGGTGAAGATCGCCATCGCCAATATGGCGATTTGAAGAACTTTATCATTAAATTTCCTCCATCCTCGTAAAAAGTTTGCGTATAGTAAGAGTTCCATACCTATCTTTGCATAAAATTGGACATACTAATTAAAGACAAATATAAATACAAGATATGGAACAAGAAATCCAACTCAACGAACACAACAAGCAAGAATATCCTCCGATGCACACGGCGGAACATATACTGAACCAGACAATGGTACGGATGTTCGGATGCCCCCGGTCAAAGAACGCGCACATAGAGAGGAAGAAGTCTAAATGCGATTATCTATTGGCGGAAGAGCCTAGCGCGGAGGTCATGGCGGAGGTAGAAAAGAAGATAAACGAGGTGATAGACCGGCACCTGCCCGTAACCATCGAGTTCATGCCGAAAGAAAAGGCCGGCGATATCGTGGATCTAAGTAAACTGCCCGATGAGGCCAGCGATACGTTACGCATCGTACGCATAGGCGATTACGATGCTTGCGCATGCATCGGCTCCCATGTGGCAAACACGTCGGAAATAGGCCATTTCAAGATGTTGAACTATGATTATGCGGAAGGGAGACTTCGATTGCGTTTTAAATTGGTGTGAAATTTAAAGCAAGCGCAAACTCCCAAATGAAATATTTTGTGTAAGTTTGCAAGCGATTAAAGGAACATTTTAATACAGACATTAAATACAATAGTTATGCAAACAATTGACAATTTCAATTTTGCCGGCAAAAAGGCATTTGTAAGAGTTGACTTTAACGTCCCATTGGACGAGAACTTCAACATCACCGACGACACTCGTATGCGTGCCGCTCTTCCTACATTAAAGAAGATCTTAGCTGATGGCGGTAGCGTAATTATCGGTTCTCACCTAGGTCGTCCGAAAGGCGCTACTGATAAGTTCTCCTTGAAACACATATTGAAACATCTTTCTGAGTTGTTAGGTGTAGATGTTCAATTTGCGAACGACTGTATTGGCGAGGAAGCCGGCGCTAAGGCTGCCGCCTTGCAACCGGGCGAAGCTTTGTTGCTAGAGAACCTTCGTTTCTACGCTGAGGAAGAAGGCAAACCGAGAGGCTTGGCCGACGACGCTTCCGACGACGAGAAGAAGGCTGCCAAGAAAGCCGTTAAGGAAAGCCAGAAAGAGTTCACGAAGAGATTGGCTTCTTACGCTGATTGCTATGTGAACGACGCGTTCGGTACCGCTCACCGCGCCCACGCTTCTACGGCTTTGATCGCTGACAGTTTCGATACGGACAACAAGATGTTCGGTTATTTGATGGAGAAGGAAGTAAAGGCTGTCGATAAGGTCATGAACGACATCAAACGTCCGTTCACCGCTATCATGGGTGGTTCTAAGGTTTCCTCTAAGATCGAGATCATCGAGAACTTGCTGAACAAGGTAGACAATTTGATCATCACAGGTGGTATGACTTATACTTTCACGAAAGCGCAAGGCGGTAAGATCGGTAAGTCTATCTGCGAGGACGACAAGCAGGATCTTGCTCTTGACTTGATCAAGAAAGCGAAAGAAAAAGGAGTAAACTTGGTATTGGCCGTTGACGCTAAGATCGCTGACGATTTCAGCAACGACGCTAAGACTGATTTCGCCCAGGCAAACGAGATTCCTGATGGCTGGGAAGGTCTTGACATCGGCCCGAAGACTGAGGCTATCTACGCTGACGTTATCAAGAACTCTAAGACGATCCTTTGGAACGGTCCTACGGGTGTATTCGAGTTCGAGAACTTCACGCACGGATCTCGTTCGGTTGGCGAGGCTATCGTTGAGGCCACAAAGAACGGCGCTTTCTCTTTAGTAGGTGGCGGCGACTCTGTTGCTTGCGTTAACAAATTCGGTTTGGCCAACGGCGTATCTTACGTTTCTACAGGTGGTGGCGCTCTTCTTGAGGCTATCGAAGGTAAGGTTCTTCCGGGTATCGCGGCGGTAAAAGGCGAGGCTTATAAATAATCAGATAAGTAAGTAATTTACTAAAAATCCCCCGGGACGCTCGGTATTCGAGATGTCTCGGGGGGTTTTCTTTATGACCGGTAGGGATCAGAACGGAACCTCGTTACTGCTACCTTGGCTTAGGAAGTCAGCTCCGCCCGATGGGATCGGGGGCATCGGGTCTCCACCGTTCATGGTCGAGGAGAATTCCCTTACCGCTATATCTTCCTCCACGTTCATAAACTTGGCGAACTCGCTCTTAAAGCGCAACCGGACATCCCCCACGGCACCGTTACGATGCTTGGCGATAATGATCTCGGCCAGACCGAGCAAGGAATTTCCCCGCTCATCTTCCGTAATCTTATAATATTCGGGACGGTGGATGAAGCATACCATATCGGCATCCTGCTCGATAGCTCCGGACTCACGCAAGTCGGCTAGCTGAGGACGCTTACCTTCCACCCCTTGACGGGCCTCCACACCACGGTTCAACTGCGACAAGGCGATAATCGGGATATTCAACTCCTTCGCCAATCCCTTCAACGAACGGGAGATCGTACTCACCTCCTGCTCACGGCTACCGAAATTCATACCGCTGGCGTTCATCAACTGAAGGTAGTCGATAATGATACATTTAATGCCATGCTCGCGCACCAAGCGGCGGGCTTTCGTTCGCAGCTCGAAGACGGATAAGCTCGGCGTATCGTCCACATAGATCGGGGCGTCGTAAAGTTCCTTGATCTTAAAGTCCAGCTGCTCCCACTCGTAGCTCTCCAAGCGTCCGCTCTTGATCTTTTCGCCCGGTATCTCGCAGACATTCACGATCAGACGGTTCACCAACTGCACGTTACTCATCTCAAGCGAGAACACGGCTACAGGCGTATTGAAGTTCACCGCCATATTCTTCGCCATGGAAAGCACGAAAGCCGTCTTACCCATGGCCGGACGGGCAGCGATAATGACAAGGTCGGAATTCTGCCAACCGGAAGTCATCTTATCCAAGCCATCGAAGCCCGTACGCAATCCGCTCAGACCTTCCTTCTGGAGAGCCGCCTTTTGCAACATCTCCATAGCGTCCTTGATGACCGGGTTGATCTGGGTGACATCCTTCTTTACGTTACGTTGCGAGATCTCGAACAACTTACCCTCCGCCTCTTGCATCAGGTCTTCCACGTCGAGCGTCTCATCAAACGCCTTTCCTTGGATCATCGCCGTGAAAGAGATCAACTCCCTCGCCAGATATTTCTGGGCGATGATACGGGCGTGATACTCGATATGGGCGCTACTGGCCACCTTGCTGGTTAGTTGCGAGATATAGAACGGGCCTCCCACATCCTCCAGCTCTCCCCGCTTCTTCAATTGCTCCGTCACGGTAAGCATATCCACGGGGCGCTGGTTCAGCGCCAAGTCCACGATAGCGGCATAAATCTTCTCATGCGCTTTCTCATAGAAACACTCCGGCTTCAAGATCTCACTGACGATCGAATACGCGTCTTTCTCCAGCATCAACGCACCCAACACAGCCTCCTCCAACTCACGGGCCTGCGGCTGAAGACGCCCCATATCGGGGAGCATCTCCACAGGCTTTTTCCTACCTTTTCCTGTATTTCTTGTTCCTTCTGCCATCATTCTTTCCTTTTGGGGAGTCAAAGGTAATATCTTTTACCCATTTCCGGAAAGGATTCTTTATATTTAGGAATTCTTCTACTTAGAGGAAGGGAAACGCAGGGCCGGATAAACAATCAGTACTGCCTAAGAAGTACTGGAGTACTCCCTAGGTAGTACCCGGGTACTTCGACGAAAGTACTACAGTACTCTCCTTAGGAGTATCGCGGTACTCCTAGGGAAGTATCGCGGTATCCTCTAGGAAGTACACCAATATTAACATAACATTCGAAAGGCGCGACGCATACTCTACCTTTTTAATGCTTATCTTTGCAGCCGTAAAAAGTAATTTTCAGTCATGGACGACAGTATCCCGCTAGAAACAGAACAAAGTATGAACTAACGAGGCGGAGGGTTTCATTTGATCCTCTGCTCGGATTAAACACGAAAGGAGGCAATAATGAGACAATTTCTTTATTGTGAGGCCGGTTATGTGGAGAAGAACCAATGGCTTCCGAACAGTTGGGTAAACGTAGAATGCCCGACCCCCGATGATCTTCAATTCTTGATGGATCGATTCAAGGTACCCGAATCATTCTTGAGCGATATAGCCGATACGGACGAGCGCCCCCGTATCGAGTACGAGGGGAATTGGTTGCTTACCATCTTACGTATCCCGTTGCAGAACCAAGATAACGCGATCCTGTTCAATACGGTGCCGATCGGCATCATCACGAACAATGATATTATCGTAAGCGTATGTTACCATAAAACGGACTTGATCCCTGATTTCATCCGTTATACCCAACGGAAGGAACTCCTGATAAAAAACAAGTACGAGTTGATCCTCCGGCTGATACACTCATCGGCCGTATGGTTCCTTAAATACCTGAAGCAAATCAATTACGCCGTCACCGAGGCCGAGAAGGCGTTGGAGAAGAGCATCCGTAACGAGGATCTGCTGGCGTTGATGAAGCTGGAGAAGAGCATGGTATTCTTCAATACCTCCATCCGTGGCAATGAGGTGATGCTGGCCAAGCTCCAGAACATCTTCCAAGAGCCGCAATATATCGACAAGGATTTAGTGGAGGACGTGGAGATCGAGTTGAAACAGGCCCATAACACGGTAAATATCTATAGCGACATCCTTACGGGCACGATGGACGCTTTCGCCTCTATCATCTCGAACAACGTGAACACCATCATGAAACGCATGACATCTATTTCCATTATCTTAATGGTACCTACACTGATAGCGAGTTTCTATGGGATGAATGTGCCGGTTTACCTAGAAAACATGCCGAACGCCTTCATCGTGATCGTATTCCTGTCTATCCTTTTATCGGCCACCGCCTTCCTCATATTCAGGAAGATCAAATGGTTCTAAAAAAAAACACGGATGACACGGAATGCACGGACGACACGGATTTATTGATCTTCCGTGTTATCCGTGCGCTCCGTGCCACCCGTGTTCAACAACTACCAGAGTTGATACACTTTGAGCTTACTTATGCGTATCCTCTAGAATGTAGCGCAAGGTTCCGGCATTCACCAATTCCTCTTGCGAAAGAGTGTAACCCTTTAGCTTTTTATCGCCGGCGAAAACGTCCTTGATATAGACCGCCTCCGGATTACTATGCTTAGACTCGATCACCAATCCGCCTTTCGGATAGAATTTCTTGTCGAGCTGGATCGTAATCTTATCGAAAGTCGGGGAAGTCAATACATAGTTCACGTCGCCCGGGCAAGCCGGGTAAAAGCCCATCATGGAGAAAATGGCCCAAGCGGACATCGTACCCGTATCCTCGTTACCCGGGACACCGTTCGGGGCGTTGTGATAGCCATCCTTCAATAGCTGACGGACCAACTTCTGGGTGCGCCAAGCCTCGCCCTTGAAATAACTAAACAGATAAGGATAAGCGATATCCGGCTCATTAGCGGGATCATAGTTCTTATCGTCGAATACCTTTTGCAAATTATTGACGAACTTCTTATCGCCCCCCATCAATTTGGCCAGCCCCTTGATATCGTGAGGAACATAGAACGTATAATTCCAGGCGTTTCCTTCATGGAAACCGGGACTAGGCTCGAAGTTCTCGCCTTGTTTCGGATCGAACGGAGAGTAGAAAGTGCCGTCCGGCAAGATAGGACGCAGCGTTCCGAACTCCTTGCTATAATAATGCCTATAACCTAAAGAACGGTCATGGAATAGCTTGGTATCCTCTTTCTTGCCTAAAGCCTCGGCGAAATTAGCCAAGTTCCAGTCGGCGATATAATACTCCAACGCATGAGATACGGAATTATCGTATTGCTCACGCAAAGGGACGTAGCCCTTGCTGAAATAATCGTTCGCGTCCGGACGAAGCAGGTTGAACTCTCCCGGGGTAGTAGCGCCTTTGCGCATCGCCTCATAAGCGGTTTGCTCGTCAAAGTCGCGCAAGCCACGCATCCACGCGTCTACGATATACGGGATAGAAGGGTCGCCCTCCATCGTGAAGGTCTCACGTCCGTAAAGCTCCCACTTCGGCAACCAACCGTTTTCCCGATACATATCCAGCATCGTACGGATAATGTCCAGCTGACGCTCCGGATAAAGAAGGGTCATCAAGGAGCTCACGTTGCGGTAGGTATCCCACAAGGAGAAGACCGTATAACGGTTTCCGGTGGTATGGCCTACTTTCAGGCTCTCCATCATCGGGTACTCGCCGTTCACGTCTTGCAGGATGTTCGGATGAATCAGCAAATGATACATACCGGTGTAGAAGATCGTTTTCTCGTCTTTCGTCCCCCCTTCCACTTGTACCTTGGAAAGATCCTTGTTCCACATCGTGCCAGCCGCCGTACGGATCTTGTCGAAATCGAAGCCAGGCTGTTCCGTGTTCATGTTCAGGCGGGCGTTCTCGACGCTCACGTACGAGATACCCATCTTCACCTCGATAGCCTCGCCCTCGTCCGTGCCGTAATCGAACCATACACCCACATCGTCGCCGCTCATCTCGCGGGTATAACTGGTATATAACTTATACTTGCCGGAGTAGATGTCCCACTCGGCCTCTACCCCTTTCATATCCCGCTGCTTCTTCCAATAGCCCATCTTCTTCGGGGCCTTGCTTACCTTCATCACGAAGTAAACAGGGAATACGGCCTGCGCGTTGTAGCAGAAGGTACCCATCAACTTGCTGCCCTCTATCTCCGTATCATTCACGATACGTACCGTGGCACCGGTCTCGTTCGTCAAGCCCTCGCCTAGGTTCAAGAGGATATGGCTCTCCCCTTTCGGGAAGGTGAAACGGCTCAAGCCCGTGCGCATGCTGGCCGTCGCCTCCGCCTTGATATTATACTTGGTCAAGGTATTGCTATAGTAACCGGGGTGGGCTACCTCGTCCTTGTACTCACTGCCGTAGGCCTTGTAGTCTACGTTCAACTCGCCCGTTGTCGGCATCAGTAGCAAGCCTCCCAGCTCCGGGCATCCCACGCCACTCAAGCTGCCGTGGGCGAATCCCGTAAAGAATTTATTGTCTGACGAGTAAGGGGTAGACCACCACTGGCCATCCTTGTCAAAACGATTCTTCTCCGACCCCATAACGTTGAAAGGAACCACGCTCATCATACCCTGCGGACAAACCGCGCCGGGATTCGTCGTACCGTAGTTGCTCGTGCCGATGAAGGGATTCACATAATCTACCGGTTGCTGCGCCGTAGCGAACAGGCTGCCACACAACAGGAAGGTCATTAGCTGTTTCTTCATTTGATAAATATATTTTAGTTGATAATTAATTGATTCGTCCTTACCAGATCACGATCTCGTCCGTGAAGATGAAACCATTGTTCGCCTCTTTAGCCTTGACACGGATATAACGGGCTTTCCAATCGCCGTTAAACGTATATTCCTGAAAAGACAAGTCCTTGTCCGTATTGGATGCCGTAGTAGGGATAACGCCCCGCGAGGTGTAGCTCTCCCCGTCTTCCGATGTCAGCAACTCCACCTCTCCCGGTTGGTATACGCCCGGGCCGATCAATTGCATAAAGCGAGACGATACCTTATGGATATCCGTCACCTCGCCCATGTCCACCACGCAATCCAAGTCATTCAAATAACCCTGCCAACGACCGTCCAGGTAAGTCAAGCCTCCCCTATAGCCGTCCAGCAAGGCGTTCATGCCGCCGGCCATATAGCCTCCGTACAACTTACTATTATAATGTATAGGTTTATTGATGCCCCGGTGGTAATCCACCTTCTTCTCGGTAGGCGTTCCTTGAAGCTGCCCGTCACGGAAGATAGCGGCCTTGATATCGGCGGAGTCTTTCACCACGATCGGGCCGTTATAGAGCTGGGAAGAGGCGGCGGGAATAGAGCCGTCTGTCGTGTAACGTATCTCCGCCGGATATTTCTCCGCGTCCAGCATGACCTTGATCTCCTTTTTCAAGGTATCCACCTCCATCGTAGTCTCGATCTCGTCCGAGAGCGTGAACGTATTGATACCCATCCGTTGCAAGACAGGGATATTCGCGTTCATACGAGGCTTAAACTCCTCCCAACTACGATCCTCTTGCGGAGTCCACCCAATCTCGGCGACCGCCAAGGCACGAGGGAACATCATATACTCCAGATGCTTCTCATCCTTGATATACTCCGTCCAGGTATTCGCTTGCACCCCCAGGATATGCTTACTTTCCTCCGCGGTCAACGAATCCACGGGTACCGGATTATAACTATACGCCCGCTTGATCGGCGTATAACCACCAATGGCATACGGCTGTGTCTTCGGATCGGCTTGATAGAAATCGAAATACATATAACCACCCGGTGTCATGATCACGTCGTGTCCCATACGGGCGGACTTGATTCCTCCTTCCTCGCCACGCCAAGACATGACGGTAGCCTCCGGAGCCAAGCCTCCTTCCAGAATCTCATCCCAACCGATCAGTTTACGGCCTTTAGAGATTAAGAACTCCTCCGCACGGTGAATCATATAGCTCTGCAACTCATCCACGTCTTTCATCCCGTTCCGGCGCATCAAGGCTTGACACTTCGGGCAGGTCTTCCAAGCTTCCTTGCCGGCCTCATCTCCCCCGATATGGATATATTCGGAAGGGAACAGCTCGATCACCTCAGACAATACATCCTCCATGAACGTAAACGATTTCTCGTTGCCGATGCAAAAATCGCCACTGGTATAGGGTTTTCCCTCACAACTCAACTCCGGATAGGCTACGAATATCTCATCCGAGTGGCCGGGAAATTCGATCTCCGGCAATATATTAATGTGCCTAGAAGTAGCGTACTCCACGATCTCGCGGATATCGTCTTTGGTATAATAACCGCCATACGCCCCCGGAGTCCCTTCCGGCAGATACTTGCGATCCTTTCCATCCCACCATTCCTGCCAATCGGATTCCGTGCGAAAAGCCACGTCCGTAGTCAGTTTCGGATATTTATCCATCTGAAGACGCCAACCGCCGGCATCCGTCAAATGCATATGAAGCGTATTCAATTTATAATAAGACATCACGTTCAATAACTTCATCACCTCCTCTTTCGGGAAGAAATGACGGGAGACATCCAGATGCAAGCCACGATACGGAAAACGGGGACTGTCTTGGATCGATACGCAGGGAATCCCTTTCGGCGTATAGAGCTGGCGCAACGTTTGTTCCCCATAAAACAATCCGGATTCAGAGGCGGCTTTCAACTCGATTCCTTTATCGGTCACGCTCAACGCATATCCTTCCGGACTTCCGCCTTCGAAAGACTCATCGACCACGTAACGGATCGTACCCGATTGATCATTCCCGAATACGAGATTACTATCTACTTTGAAATAACCGCCAGTCACCTCGATATGGGCCGGCTTAGGAATTAAACTCACCTGCGGCACCTCCTTGGGTGCACAGGAAAAAAGCAACGAGGAGCAAGCGAGAGCAAGTCCGGTTACTTTCATGTAAGACCGTTTTGGCAACGTCATAATACTTATTTTTTAGTTGTGTTATTCTTGGTGCGTAAATATACGACAATAATGTATAATATCAAAAAAGCGGAAAGACTATTGTCTCCCCGCTTTAGAGTTATTTTAAAATGTATATCTTCTAAAATTAACTTCTAGGAATTGCTTCTTTCACAACCATCTGACGACCTTCGTACTCAGCTTGGTTTAATTCCTCAATAGCTTTTTGAGCCTCAGCTACGTTAGGCATTTCAGCGAAAGCGAAACCCTTAGAACGTCTAGTATCACGATCAACAATCAACTTTACTGAATCAACAACACCATACTCTTCTAATACTTGTTGCAAATCAGACTCTCTTACTCGATAACTCAAGTTTCCAATGTAAATATTCATACGAAAAAAATTAAAAATAAATTAATAATAAAACAAGTGATGTTAGTGAAGATCGATTTCTAGAAGAATATATTATCATTACTGAGAATAGAAACTCGAAGATAAAGAGCAAGACAAACTATCTTTTGTTTGTTGGTACAAAGGAAAGCATTCTTTTTGGATTACCAACTATAAAACCTAATTTATTTTCAAAATAGTTTATCTCAACCTCCAAGACTACTAGCGTAAGCCCAACGAGACCACTAGCCGAACCGCATAAAAAAGAAGAGAATCTAATTAAAGATCCTCTTCCCTATTTAAAAAAGCCGCACTGTAGATATGAACAAACTCCGTATGACAGGATTTGAGTGCTTTGCCACCTTTGTAATCCGCCGTGCTAAGCATACCCCGAAGGGTGCGGCCCGCCATTAGCGACAAGAGCTATGTCTCGGAATTAAAATAAACTGATGAGTTTCCCAATCGAACAAGTGCGGCTTAACTCATTACCTATTTATCTTTTTTCTTGTCACAAAGATATGTAATCGTATTGATATGACCAAACAAAAACAATAAAAAAAGAGCCTCCTTTTTGGGGAGGCTCTTTATTAACTATATAGCAAAAATCTTATTTCACTTTAGCTACGATAGCCTTGAATGCTTCCGGATGGTTAACGGCCAAGTCTGCCAAAACCTTACGGTTGATCTCAATACCGGCAGCGTGCAAAGCACCCATCAGGCGAGAGTAAGACAAACCTTCCATACGAGCGGCAGCGTTGATACGCTGAATCCATAAAGCACGGAAATTACGTTTCTTGTTACGACGGTCGCGGAAAGCATAAGTCAAACCTTTTTCCCATGTATTCTTCGCTACGGTCCAAACGTTCTTACGTGCACCATAATAACCACGGGTTAGTTTTAAAATCCGTTTTCTTTTTGCTCTTGAAGCAACATGATTTACTGATCTAGGCATAATTCTAATCTGTTTTGAATGCTAGCGTCATCTCCAAGGATGAACTTGATTGCTAATGCATTCGGTTAATAAAAATCGTTATAAAACTCGCTTAATGAATAAAGATTACTTCATGCAAAGCATCTGCTTTACGTTGCTTACGTCGACACTAGCTACCAAACCCGTGTGAGTAAGATTTCTCTTTTGCTTCTTAGTCTTCTTTGTTAAGATATGACTCTTAAAAGCGTGTTTTCTTTTGATCTTTCCTGATCCGGTAAGGGCAAACCTCTTTTTGGCACCGGAATTAGTCTTCATCTTAGGCATTTTCCAATTATATTTTAATTATTAAACTTAACCTCCCTTCTATCAGGGACGGATTTTATTCTTCTGTTTTCTTGTCACCCTCGCTTTTAGGCTTAGGGATCGTGATCACTTTCTTTACGACTTTCGGAGCCGAAGCCGGAGCCGGAGCTGGGGTTGAACCAACGCTCGCCTTTTTCGGGGTAAGCATAATGATCATACGTTTCCCCTCCAATACTGGCAACTGCTCTACTTTCCCGTAATCCTCCAGGTCGTTGGCAAAA
The DNA here is from genome assembly GCA_028689545.1 of Parabacteroides sp. GTDB lineage: Bacteria > Bacteroidota > Bacteroidia > Bacteroidales > Tannerellaceae > Parabacteroides. The sequence goes on along the minus strand of JAQVCX010000038.1, from coordinate 4,186 downwards.
CGAAGTAACAGGACTTCTCCCTGTTCCTTAAAAAGAATAGAACGACCTTTGAAGAACACGTAGGCTTTAACCTTCGAACCTTCTTCCAAAAATCCCTTAGCGTGCTTCAATTTAAAATTGTAATCATGATCATCTGTCTGAGGCCCGAAACGGATCTCCTTCACGACCACTTTCACAGATTTCGCTTTCTGCTCTTTCTGACGCTTCTTTTGCTGATAGAGAAATTTCTGGTAGTCGATTACTCTACAAACGGGGGGGGCAGCATTTGGTGAAATCTCAACTAGATCCATCGCCTGCTCTTCCGCTATTTTTAGCGCTTGAGCGATCGGATAAACACCCGTCTCTATATTGTCACCTACTAAACGAACTTCACGAACACGAATACGTTCGTTGATTCTATACTGTTCTTTCAGATTGTCATTCTTCATTCAAAAAGATTTATTCTCCTCGTTATTAGTTATTTAATCATTACTTTTTTGCCAGCGATTCATCATTTCCTCTACTTCGCTATTCAAAAGCGCTGCAAAGGTAGCAATTTTCATCGAACCTTTATCACCTTCGCCCTGTTTTCTTACAGAAACTTCACCATTTTCCGCTTCTTTTTCTCCAACGACAAGCATATAAGGGATTCTTTTCAATTCATTGTCACGAATTTTACGGCCGATCTTCTCATTTCGGTCATCTACGATAGCACGGATCTCTTGACTACCCAATTCACGTGCGATTTGCCAAGCGTAATCATTGAACTTCTCACTGATCGGCATAATACATACCTGCTCCGGTGTCAACCACAACGGGAACTTTCCGGCGGTGTGCTCAATCAATACGGCGACGAATCGTTCCATGGAACCGAACGGCGCACGGTGGATCATAACCGGACGGTGCTTCTGATTATCGGCACCCGTATATTCCAACTGAAAACGTTCCGGCAAGTTATAATCTACTTGAATCGTACCTAACTGCCAGCGGCGGCCGATAGCATCTTTCACCATGAAGTCGAGTTTAGGACCATAGAAAGCGGCCTCTCCATATTCGATCCTAGCTTTCAAGCCTTTTTCCTCGCAAGCCTCTACGATCGCTTGCTCAGCCTTCTCCCAGTTCTCGTCGCTACCGATATATTTCTCACGGTTCACCTTGTCACGCAAGGAGATCTGGGCCTCGAAGTTCTCGAAGTTCATCGTCTTGAATACGATCGAGATAATGTCCATCACGTTCAAGAATTCTTGCTTTACCTGATCGGGGCGGCAGAAAATATGAGCGTCATCCTGCGTAAAGCTACGTACACGAGTCAATCCGTGCAACTCGCCGCTCTGCTCGTACCGACAAACCGTACCGAACTCAGCGAGACGCAACGGCAGGTCCTTATACGAACGAGGAGAATTTTTATAGATCATACAGTGATGAGGGCAGTTCATCGGTTTCAAGAAGTACTCCTCGCCCTCCTCAGGCGTATGGATCGGCTGGAAAGAATCCTTACCGTATTTAGCGTAGTGGCCGGAGGTAATATACAATAATTTATTACCGATCGGCGGACACATTACCTCTTGATAGTTATAACGAGCTTGGATACGACGCAAGAACTCTTGCAAACGCAAACGCAAGGCGGTACCTTTCGGCAACCACATCGGCAAGCCCTTACCAACCGTATCGGAGAACATGAACAAGTCCATCTCCTTGCCGATCTTACGGTGGTCACGTTTCTTGGCCTCCTCCAGCAATGTCAGATACTCATCCAACATCTTCTTTTTCGGGAAAGTGATACCATACAAACGAACCAATTGCTTACGTTTCTCATCGCCACGCCAATAAGCGCCGGCTACACTCAATATCTTAACAGCTTTCAAGTAAGAGGTATTAGGCAAGTGCGGCCCCCGACACAAGTCCGTGAAAGAACCCTGCGTATAGGTAGTGATCGTACCGTCCTCCAGCTCACTGATAAGCTCTGTTTTATACTCTTCACCTCTCTCGCCGAACATCTTCATGGCATCCGCCTTGGTAATGTCCTGACGTTTGATCTCTTCTTTCTTGGCTACCAGTTCAAGCATCTTAGCCTCGATAGCAGCGAAATCACCCTCTTTGATCACGGTCTCGCCCGGATCCACGTCATAATAGAAACCGTTCTCGATCGCCGGACCGATACCGAATTTAATACCCGGATATAATTCCTGCAAAGCCTCTGCCATAAGGTGGGCGCTGGAATGCCAAAACGCATGCTTACCTTCCTCGTCTTCCCACTTCAAAAGTTTCACCGTAGCGTCGTCGTTGATAGGACGGCTTAAGTCCCAAACCTCTCCATTCACGCTTGCGGCCAAGACTTCCTGTGCCAAACGAGAACTAATGCTTTCCGCTATCTGCATAGCAGTCGTTCCCTTTGCATATTCTCTTACGGAATTGTCCGGAAATGTAATCTTTATCATATTCTATATCTCTAAAATTCTTTATATTCAGCCCACAAAGTTAATATTTCTTTTCTATCAGCGAAACATTTAACTCGAATAATTCGCGTTATCACCGGCTTGTCATCCGCTTAATGATACTATAGGCGTTATAGATACCCAATTCACCCGCCTTGCTCAAGTCGGCGATGCCCCGATTCACGTCACCTTGCGACAGACGGGCCAGCCCACGGTTGTAGTAAGCCTCGGCAAATTCAGGGTCCCGCTCGATCGCCTCGTTGTAATCAACGATAGCGGCACGGAAATCACGTTGGGCGCAACGCTGATTCGTACGGTTAAAGTAAGCGTACACAAAGCCCGGGTTCAACTTGATCACCATGTCATAGTCCCTCATGATCTGCTCATGTTCATAGGCCCGCTTATTATCCTTCAGCATAACGCTCCGAGGGTCTACCGGGGTATTGACGTTTACCTGCGACTGGGCGGACTTACCGATATTCAAGTTCATCCCCGAGCCACTCAAGTCGTACGTATCCTTACTAGTCTGCTGGGATTGAGTGTACATCAATTGTTTATAACGTTCTACAGCACGATTGAAATAGGCCATCGTAAACGACGGGTCTCGCTCGATCGCCTCCGAGAAGCTCTTGATCGCCTCCGAGAAATCCTGCACCAACATAAAGTCCATCGCACGGCCAAAATAAGCGTTAGCGTTGTTCGGATCACGCTCGATCTCCGCCGAATATTCGTCGATGGAGGCGAAATGCACGGCGATCTGGTCCTCGGTCAAAGCGGTCTCCTCGTTCGTGATACGCAATTTACGCTTCAAGACCATCCGGCCATTGTAATCCTCCACCATCTTGTCGTAATAAACAAGTTTCTTTACAGGGTCCGCCTTCTCGTAATAGGTCAAGACGAACTGAGGTTCCAGATCCACATGGACATTCCGGTCTTGTACACGTCCGCGAACCTCGCTTTGGTATTTACTTTTACGCTCCTGCTCCTTATCGTACACGACCAAGCGGTTAAACTTATTGATACTCTTATCGGATTGCTCACGGGTATTCTCCTCCGAATCGTCCGCCTTGGAATCACCGTCCGCCACCACACTGGAGCCGGGAGACGATGACTTAGGCAACTGTCCGTTCTTGGCTTGCTCCTCCATCTTTATGGCCGCCCAATAATCTCGGTCCGCCCCCACGTTATCCCCCAGCTTACGCTTTGCCTCCGAACGGCTCACGAAGCCCGGCAGGAAAGTAGGATATTGCTTCAAGACCACATCATAATCCTGCACGGCCCCCCGGTAGTCGCCCGTCTCAAAACGGAGCAACGCACGGTTGTAATAAGCCATATAATTATCCGGCTCTTGCTGGATAACAACATCGAAATCCTCGATAGCCCGGTTATTATCCCCGACTTGGAACCGAAGCAAGCCCCGGTTGAACCGTGCGATCAAGTTCCGGCTATCCATGCTGATCACCTGATCGTAATCGGCCATCGCACCTCTAAAGTCATTCATCTGATAACGAACTAACCCCCGGTTAATATAATATCCGTTCTCACGGGTATCCAAACGGAGCGCCTCGTTCAAATCGGCCAGAGCATCCTTGTAATCAACCATTTGATAATGAAGGATCGCTCGGTTGCCATACGCCGGCGCATAATAAGGATCCATCTCGATCGCCTTATTATAATCGGCCAGGGCTTTCAACGTATCTCCTTTCTCCAGATACATAGCGCCCCGTGTCATATAATTCATGGAATATTTCGGATGGGCGGCCATTAAATCA
>JAQVCX010000150.1 GCA_028689545.1 Parabacteroides sp. | reverse complement strand
AAGGCGTCGTTCTCCATCCCTGCCGCTTTCACACGGGCTACGTTTGTTTTCGTCGGCTTCTTTAATACTTTCTCGATGATACCTTCGCCTTGCTTCTTCCCGTTATCATCCACTAGCCATACCTCGGCGCCTTCGTCTACCTCGTATTCTACCGGTAAGAATAAGTTTTGCTTCCGGATATCGTAGCCGAAAATAGCCAGTCCCGGACAATGGGACACGCATTGCATACAGCCGGTACATTTCTCGTAATCGATCTCGGGCGTTACGCTGGTGGAACTTTTGGTGATCGCCTTTTGAGGGCAGGCGAAAGAGCAAGGGTTGCAAGCGAAACCGTATAGGCAATCCAAGCGAACGAAGGGGCGTTGGGCTTGACGCTTGGGAGTGGGCTTTGGGGCCTCTTCCTTGATGCGAATCGGATGTTGCTGGGAATCGATGTATTCCTTGGATATTTGTAAGTAATCGTTGTAGTTGAAACGTACGCCTAGCTCTTGGGCGATCTCATAAGCGGCTTGCTTTCCTCGTAGTACGGCGGTGGTACCTTCTCCGATCCGTACGGCATCGCCTACGCCGGCGCAACGCTTTCCAAAGGTGTATTGGCCTTTGGTCAGTAATTGGTTGTCGGGTATCAATCCCGTACATATATTAATCACATCAATGCCATCGATCATTTTCTCTGTTCCCGGGATTGGCTTGAAGTTCTCGCATTCGCAGACAACCGCGCCGGTGATACCTGTCCGGTCCTTGTTGGGAATGGCTTTCAAAAGCATATGAGAGGTATAAATAGGTATGCCAAGGCGGCGAATGCGATTCGCTTGTACCGGAAATCCTCCCTCACGGGGCATCGCCTCTAAGATAGCCTTGACTTTCGCTCCGGCTTGCATCAATTGGTAGGATGTCAGGTAACCTATATTACCGGCTCCTACCGTCAATATGTTTTTACCGAGTAACGTGAACTCGGCGTTCATCATTTTCTGTACGACTGCCGCCGTATACACTCCGGGCACATCATCATTCTCGAAGGTCGGCATAAAAGGAACCGCGCCGGTAGCTACTACCAAGGCTTGGGCTTCTACATAGAAATTCTTATGGTTAAGCATGTCTTTTACGGCGATACGCTTATTTTGCAGGATATCCCATACCGTGGAATGTAAGAAAATACCCGAGTGATCGTCTCCGGCTAATGTTTGCGCTATATCGAAACCACGCATACCACCAAAGCGCCGCTCTTTCTCAAAAAAGAAGAAGGCATGGGTCTGCATCAAGAATTGACCGCCGATCTTATCATTGCTATCGATTACGATGCTGTTCAGGCCTAGCTCCTTTAAGGTTTCCCTACAAGCTAATCCGGCGGGACCGGCACCGATGATGGCTACATCTGTCCGATAGATCTCTACCGGTTCTTTTCTGGGTTCTATCCGGGAATCGGTCGTATAGTTCTGTATCGTTATTTCCGATACCTCCTTTACATTGTCTACTTTTGTAATACAGATACGCTTTACTTCTCCGTCTACCAGCATTTCGCAAGCGCCACATTTACCGATACCGCAATTCAACGAGCGATTGCGGCCATTCACGCTATGACTATGTACTGGATAGCCGGCCTGATGTAGGGCGGCGGCGATGGTAAAACCCTTCATTCCTGTTACGGATTTACCATTGAATAAAAAAGTGTGTTCTTCCTCTTGTGGAATTGTTAGAATAGGATGATTAACGATTCTTTCCATAATTTCTATTGATTTAATTGGGCTAAAAGTACGGATATAATTGGATAAACGATCTGATTTCACTTGAAATCTATCAATAAAAAAGCGATTATCCCTAAATATTTCGCCGATAAAGCCTCGGATGCCGGATAGAAGTAATGTGTTGGAACGAATTTAGTTGACTACTTTCAGTCTGATAAGTAAAAAAGGTAGGCTCTGTTTATATGAATATAAACGCAAACGTACGAAATAAAGCGTTAAACATCCCATAATCTTGACGATATGCTCATCCTTTTTTGTATCTTCACGCTAGAAACAATTAGTGAGAATTATGACGATAGCGTATTTGAATGTGGCTACGGACCGGCAATACTTGGATATTCAAAGGGAAGAGATTACATCTTTTGCCTCGGCCAAAAATATCCATGTGGATAAATGGGTCATGGAAGTATCCGGAGAGAAAGCGAAACAGCCGGGACCCAAGTTAAAACTTGTTCTCGAACGCTTGAAGAAAGGGGATGCCTTGATCGTGTCGGATATTACCCGTTTGTGTCTTACCTTATATGAGTTGATGGGGGTACTTACCGTTTGCATGGAGAAGGACGTGACGGTGTATTGTATAAACGACCGTTACATATTCGATGACCGGATGGATCGCCAATTAATGATCAATGTCTTCAAGCAAGTAGACGCGATTGATCACAGTCTGGTTTCCATACGTACGAAAGATGCCTTGGAACAGGTGAAAAGTACGGGCAAGCGGTTGGGACGTCCTAAAGGCTCGGACTCCAAGTTGTTCTTCTTGGATGCCCATAAGGGAGAGATCATGAATATGTTGGAGCGGGGAGAGACGATCGCGTCGATCTGCGAGCACTTCAACGTCTCCAAGAATACTTTTTATAAGTATAGGCTGAAATTTTTCAGATCGTAAGGATTGGTTTTAATACCAATCCTTTCGTTTCATATAGAACCAAGTCAATACTCCGGTAGCTATCATGACAGCCCAAGCCATGAGATAGCCGTAGCGCCAATTCAGTTCCGGCATTATCTTGAAGTTCATCCCCCATACGCCCACTAAGAACGTCAAAGGGATGAAAAGGGTGGAGACAATCGTCAGCCGTTTCATGATGGTGTTCATCTTGAGATCGTTATTGGATATATAAAGATCGACAAGGGAAGAGGTGATTTCACGGCAGCTTTCCGTTGTTTGGATAACGAATTGAAGCTGGTCTTGTAGGTCATTATAGATCGGCAGGATATCCGGGGTGATAATCCCGTTCTCTGTTCGTAATAGTTGAGAGAATTGATCTTTCAGTGGTTGGCTATTCTTGCGGATAATCATGTATTCATGGCGGTGTTGTTGGATCAGGGAACCCATATTGCCCTGATCGTTTTTAGGATCGAGCAAGGTCTCTTCTATATCCTCTAGGGTTTCTTCTACTTTTGAGGCGGATTCTACTAAACTCGCTATGATCGTGTTTAGAAGGAAAGCGAGTAGCAATCCACTGCCTTTTTTTCGAATGTTCAGCATGTTAGATAGTAGTGCTTTATGGGTGCTCTCGAATACGGGGTTGTTGCTTTCCGTAAAAGTGATAACCGTATTGTTTGCTACCAGTATGCTGATGTGCTCAGACCGCATCTCGTTATTGGCATCGTAGTAACAGGAGTTTAATACGATAAGCATTCGCCCATTATACTCCTCGGCCTTAACTACGTGCTGGGGAGTTAAGATATCCTTGGCGTTCAGATTATGCATCCCGAAATCTTTCACGATGCGAGTAATGGCATCCGCATTGGTCAATCCGCTAACCTCAAACCAATTGATCTGATTCGGGTCGGCTAGTTTGCTGAAAGAGGTGTCGGTTATCCGCACCTCTTTCGTATGCAAAGATTGTTCGTTGTATTGCGTGAGACGGATGCCGGTTGCTGTCTTATGTTCACCGGCGTAATAATACTTGTCCGACAAATGCCGGTTGGATATATGTCTTTTCCTGTGTGTATATTCATTCCGTCTCATACTAAGGATCTCCTTTTAATCAAACTCGACAACGGTGATGCCGGCACCTCCGAACTGCACATGCTCGTCTTGAAAACGACGGACACCGGGAACCGTACGCAGATAGTCACGGATTAGCTGACGCAAGATACCCGTGCCGGTTCCATGCAGGATGCGCACCTTGTCTACCCCTACTTGGATGGCATCGTCGATAAAATAGGTCACGCATTGCAATGCCTCATCACCCCTCATTCCTCTAACATCGATTTCTTGCTTAAAGTTTATCTTTTTCTCGTGCATATCCTCCGTGGTTTGGGCGCTGACGAACGTGCTTTTCTGGATTTCCCGCTTGATCTGGCCTTTGCTAACCTTCTCCAACTGCTCCAGCTTAACCGTGCTTTTGATCATCCCGAATGCTACGACAGCCTGCTTTCCTAGTAGTTCCATAACGGTTCCGGCGGAAACCTGCCCTTTAAGCCGTACGTTGTCGCCAACCTCTATCACGTCTTTATTAAATACCGGTTGGGCCGTCACTTTTTGTTGTTGTTTCTTCCGTTCGTTCCGTTCCTTGAGCTTTGCCATCTTGCGTGCGATCTTATCGTCTTCTTCCTCGGTCGCCATGACGGAATTCTTGAACTCTTCCAAGGCTTTGCGGGCTAGCTTGGTCTGCTCTTTTTCCGCTTGGGCTTCCTTGATCTCACGGACGGTGTTCTCGATCTTGGCGTTAACCTCCGCTAGAATACGCTGCGCCTCGGCCTTCGCGTCGCGGATGATCTCTTTCCGTTGCTTGTTTACGGCTTCCAGATCTTGCTCGTAACGGGAAGTGACATCTTCCAGCTTTTTCTCCTGCTGACGGATGTTCTGCCGTTTGCTTTCCCAATACCGTTTGTCGCGTACGATGTCTTGCAGGTATTTGTCCATGTTGATATAATCCGCTCCGACATTCGCGGAAGCGTCGGCTATCACGTCCTCGGGCAAACCGATCTTGCGAGCGATCTCTACGGCGAACGAGCTACCCGGGTTTCCAATAGATAGCTTGAACAAGGGCTGCATCAAATGGCGGTCGTACAACATGGCTCCGTTTACGATACCTTCCGTATCCTCGGCGAAATGCTTCAGATTCTGGTAGTGGGTCGTGATTACCCCAAAGCTATGATTCCGGTTGAAGCGATCCAATAAGGCCTCGGCGATAGCGCCGCCGATCTGAGGTTCCGTACCGCTACCGAACTCATCGATTAGGATGATGGTTCGCTCGTTACAGTTCTTCACGAAATACTTCATGTTGGTAAGGTGGGAGCTGTAGGTACTCAAATCGTTCTCGATGCTTTGCTCATCACCGATATCGATGAATATATGCTCGAAGATACCGGTTCTTGATTGCTCGTGCAAAGGAATCAATAAGCCACATTGCAACATGTATTGAAGTAATCCGACCGTTTTCAGGCAAACGGATTTACCGCCGGCGTTCGGACCGGATATGATCAAGATACGTTTCTCCTCGGTCAGCTCGATATCGAGGGGAACTACCTGCTTGCCCTGTTTCTGCAGGGACAGGAATAAGAGCGGATGTACGGCACGTGCCCAATCCATTTGTTGCCTGTCCTCCACGATCGGCTTGATCGCCTTGACTTGCTCCGCGAATAACGCTTTCGCACGAATGAAGTCGATATCGGCAAGAAACTCGTAGGATTGTAGGATATCCGGGGCCAAAGGCCGGATCACGTTCGTGAATTCTGTCAATATCTTAATGATTTCCCGGCGTTCTTCCCCTTGTAGTTCCCGGATGCGGTTATTCGCTTCCACGACAACCTCCGGCTCTATGAAGACTGTCTTGCCGCTGGCGGACTCATCATGCACGATACCTTTAATCTTTCGTTTGAAGGCCGGGGCTACCGGGATCATCAAACGACCGTCGCGCATGGTTGGTGTCACATCCTTATCGACCACCCCGTCCGATTGAGCCGCACGGAGGATGGATTGCAGGCTGCGAGAAATACCGCTCATCGTGATCATCATCTCCTTGCGGATTTGCGATAGGGTGGAGGAAGCACCGTCCTTGACCTTGCCGAATTTATCGAGGATGCTATCGATCTTTCCAATCAATTGGGGGAAGACGAAGATATCTCCCGCTAATTCGGTCAAGGCCGGATACTTGATTTCCTCGTCGTCCATGGGCTTGAAGAAGCGCACGATGTCATTGATCGTTTGCAGGGAACGTTTGAGGTCGAACAACTCCCGTTCGTCCAGCCAAGTACCT
>JAQVCX010000037.1 GCA_028689545.1 Parabacteroides sp. | reverse complement strand
AGCGTGGAAGGTAATCCGGACGTGGATTATTCGATCTATACCCGTGAGTTAGCCCGTTTGATCCGTTACGCGAATATTGATTTCAATGACCTGCCGGATGGTGAGTTCGATCGTCCCTTGGGCGAATCTACCGGAGCGAGCGTGATCTTCGGTACTACCGGAGGTGTTATCGAGGCCGCTTGCCGTACGGCTTATGAGTTATATACGAAGAAGAATCTAGACAAGGTGGATTTCGAGGAGCTACGCGGACTGCAAGGTATTCGTAGCGCTACGATCGATTTTGATGGGACTCCGGTAAAGATCGGTATCGCCCATGGCCTGGGGAATGCCCGCAAATTGATCGAGGAGGTGAAAAACGGTACCTCTCCTTATCATGCGATCGAGGTAATGGCTTGTCCGGGAGGTTGTATCGGCGGAGGCGGACAGCCATTCCACCGAGGCCGTATGGAGGTACTTCGCCGACGTGCCGCCGCTCTTTACCGCGAAGACGCTAACAAACCGCTTCGCAAGAGCCATGAGAATCCGTACATCCAGCAATTATACAACGAGTACTTGGGAGAACCTTGCGGGCCGAAAGCCCATGAATTACTGCATACCCATTACATAGATCGTAAGGAAGTAATCGGCATGTATATAGAAACCGAAAAAAGTAAATAAGCCATGAATGAGATACATTTGCCTAAAACAAAAGTAGCGGAGCTACATGCGATATGCGTAGAACGCAACAACGATCCCGGGGAGTTGATCAATATCTTACACGCCGCCCAAGGATTGTTCGGATATTTGCCCCCGGAGGTCCAACAGGTTATCGCTGCCGAATTGAAGATCCCCGTCTCAAGGGTATATGGCGTAGTTACTTTCTACTCATTCTTCACGATGACTCCCAAGGGAAAATATCCCATCTCGGTTTGTTTGGGAACGGCTTGTTACGTGCGTGGCGCGGAGAAAGTCATGGAGGAAATGCAACGTCAATTGGAAATAAAGGTAGGGGAGACCACGCCGGACGGTTTGTTCTCCTTGGACTGCTTACGCTGTGTGGGCGCTTGCGGATTGGCTCCGGTGGTCATGATCGGCGGGAAGGTCTATGGAAGGGTCACTCCCGAGAAGGTCCGAGAGATACTTTCCGACTACTACCTGAAAGAACAATAGGATGAGTCAAAAGCCAGTAGTTACCGGACGCAGATGACGCTATATTCTGCGTGTTTCGCGTCATCTGCGTCCGGTTGATTCACCTTGTAATAAAATAAAGCGAGTAATCGTGTTATCAGAAACGGCTGATCGAACCTCCACCCCCGGAGCTTCCACCTCCCCAAGAGCCGCCGCCACCGCCGCCACCGCTAAAGCCGCCGAAACCACTGCCACCCATGATAATAGGGCCGCCACCGCTCCGGTGTATCCGGTCGATAGTGTGATTTTTCTTCTCTGTATACCCGCAGCTCTTACAGCGATACACCTCTTCAGCCAAGCCTTCCGAGAAACGAGTCGCTTCCCGGATCACCTGCTGCCCCGCATACACAAAGGTTTTCTTTCCGCAACGAGGACATACCTTCGGGCGATACTTCAAGTATGCGATAAACACCGAGAAGCCGATCATAGCGATCATCCCCACCACGAATATCCAGATGAAATCATCGTCGGACGAGGAAGAAGAACGGTCGCCAGTCATACCTGCCCGCTCATAATCGCTGGACATTAAATACTTGGTAACCGCCATGACTCCTTTCACCATCCCGGCGCTATAATCCCCGGCCTTTAAGTCCGGCATCATATACCGTTGCTGAAGCCGGTAGCAAATCGCGTCGGGTAGGACTCCCTCGATACCATATCCCGTCTCGAAAACGACCGAGCGCTGAGAAGGTTCCGTCACCAACTGGATCAATAAACCATTATCCTTGCTCTTCTGCCCCAATCCCCAATGTTTGAATAAATCCGTGGCGAACATCCGGGCATCCTGCTCCCCGATACTATTCACGGCGACGACAGCTACCTCGATACCGAGACTATCTTCCACTACATTTAATAATTGATTGATCCGTGCCGCGTCGTCCGGGGTAATGATAGCGTCCGGATTACTGACGTGGTTCAACCGATTGGAAAGACGTACGTTCGGAACAGTCTCGACCGAGTAGTCCTGCGCCCCGAAAATAGAGGAGGCGAAGCCGATCAGCAATAAGCCGATCCATAAAAGGCTAACCAAAGGCTTGCGCCTCGATCCTATATTCTTTATCTCACTCATTCAGCGAAGCTTCTTAAAATTCCACCTTAGGAGCCTTGTCCGCTCCGGATTCAGCGCTGAAATAAGCTTTCGATTGGAAACCGAACATTCCGGATAATACATTATTCGGGAACTGGCGAATGTACGTATTATAGGACTGGGCTACCTCGTTAAAACGTTTACGCTCTACCGAGATCCGATTTTCGGTCCCTTCCAATTGCGCTTGAAGCTCCATGAAGTTTTGGTTCGCCTTTAAGTCCGGATAACGCTCCATGACAAGCATCAAGCGGGAGAGAGCGCTTCCTAACTCACCCTGCGCGGACTGGAATTTCTTCAAGGATTCCTCGGTAAGGTTGGAAGGATCAATCGTAGTCTTCGTCGCTTCGGCACGGGCGTTGATCACACCCTCCAACGTCTCTTTCTCATGCGCCGCGTATCCTTTTACCGTATTCACCAAGTTCGGGATCAAATCTATACGGCGTTGGTATTGGTTCTCAACTTGGCTCCATGCGGTTTTCACGCCCTCGTCTTGAGTTACCATATTATTATACGCGCCCTTCACCCAAAAGAATAATATCGCCACGATAGCGATGACAATCCATACAACTTTGTTCTTAAACATCTTTGCCTTATAATTTATTGATTATACATAACGAGGCAAAGCTATATAAAAAATCGCATATAGATTACGTTTATCCACCTATAGATAAAAACTATCAAGGAATTCCTGGGTTTTTAGAGTACATATTAGTGAATTGTTCTATATTTGCACTTAATAAATCTAAATAAACATAGTTATGCGTAAGACAATTTATGCTAAAATGACGGCATTGCCGGTAGGGCTCTGCGCTTTAGCCTTCGCGGTTACTTCGTGCGGTTCTTCCGAATACAAGAATTTCGCCGACAATGCGGGTAAGCAAGTAGCCTCTATCCTCCGGGAGAACGACTGTTTGGCTTGCCACTCTGAGAATGCGCCTCTGCCATTTTACGGTAATCTACCGCTGATCGGTCCCGTAGTACAGGCAGACATGAAGGAGGCCGTCCACTATATGGACCTGACCGCCATGGTGGCAGCCTTGGACAACGGGCAACCTGTCTCGGAGGTCGATCTGGCGAAGTTGGAGAATACGGCCCTTAGCGGCTCTATGCCTCCGGCCAAGTATTCCCACATGCCGCTGCACTGGGGGACTAGCCTTGACGACGATGAGAAAGCGGTGATCATCTCGTGGGCGAAGAACGTCCGCAAGGATCATTTCACCACCGAGACCGTGGCGGAGGAATTTCAGAATGAGCCGCTTCAACCCCTGATGAAGAGCTTGCCTACGGACTCGGCGAAGGTAGAGTTGGGTTTCGCCTTGTATCATGACACTCGTTTGTCCGCAGACAGTACGGTCTCTTGCGCCACTTGCCATGGATTGAATACTGGCGGCGTAGATCGTAAGCAATATTCGGAAGGGATTAACGGACAGTTTGGTGGCGTTAACGCCCCGACCGTGTACAACTCGGCGCTTAACTTTGTCCAATTCTGGGACGGACGCGCGGCAGACCTGAAAGAGCAAGCGGCCGGTCCTCCATTGAACCCGGTAGAGATGGGTTGCACCTCATTCGACCAGATCTGCGAGGCTTTGGCACGAGATAAGGATTTCACGAAGAAATTCACGGAAGTCTATCCGGAAGGCTATTCCCAATCCACGATCACCGACGCTATCGCCGAGTTTGAGAAGACCTTGCTTACTCCGAGCCGTTTCGACAAATACCTCATGGGAGATAAAAACGCGCTTACGGCGGAAGAGATCGAGGGTTATCAACTATTCAAGGACAATAAATGCGCCACTTGCCACGTGGGTGTAAACGTGGGCGGTCAGTCTTACGAGTTCATGGGTATCAAGAACAGCTATTTCGATCATCGGAATACAGGGCTGACGGATGGAGATAACGGACGTTTTGCCGTGACGAAGAACGAATCCGATCGTCATAAGTTCAAGACCCCGACACTTCGTAACGTGATGCTGACGTATCCGTATATGCACGACGGAACGGTGACTTCCGTGGAGGATGCCATCCGTATCATGCACGAGTTCGAGATCGGGAAGACAATAGACAACGCGGAGATCTCGAAGATCGTCGCTTTCCTAAATACCCTGACCGGGGAATATAACGGGGAAATTCTTCAATAATCAATAAAAAAGAGACATGTCCTTTCGCTTGTTCTGCATATTCCTTATATTTGTCACGCTTAGGGGTGGAGAAGGAATATGGGCACAAGAGGAAGGACTTGCTTCTTATTACCATCATCGTTTCCACGGCAGGAAATCATCCAGCGGAAGGATTCATGATAAGGAAGAATTAGTCGCGGCGCATCGAACGTATCCTTTTGGTACTTTTGTAAGAGTCACGAACTTGGGGAATATGAAAAGTGCCATCGTATGCGTCACGGATCGTGGCCCTCGTCATAGGAAACGAATCATTGATGTATCAGCAAGCGCAGCCGAGATATTGGGATTTATAGATAAAGGTGTAGCTAAGGTACGGATAGAAGTTGTTCCCGGGCCCTTGGACCTTCGTTACCTGGACTTGATCTATCCCAAGATTCCTTATCTGGATATAGACTATTTATGTTCGGATCCACCGTATAGGGTGAAATTTACGAAATAAATTAATTGTAATATAATGAAGCAAATACTTATCACCGGAGGCGCCGGATTTATTGGTTCACATTTATGCACCCGCCTTTTAGAAGAAGGAAATGGCGTAATTTGCCTGGATAATTATTTTACGGGAAGCAGGGAGAATGTGATACCTCTCTTGAAGAATCCACATTTCGAGTTGGTCAGGCATGATGTCTCGATACCGTTCCAAGCGGAGATCGATGAGATTTATAATTTGGCATGCCCCGCGTCTCCCGTTTATTATCAAAGAGACCCGATTCAGACGATCAAGACATCCGTGCTAGGGGCGGTCAATATGTTAGGTCTGGCAAAGCGGGTGAACGCCAAGATATTGCAAGCCTCCACCAGCGAGGTGTATGGAGACCCCATGATACATCCACAACCAGAAAGCTATTGGGGAAACGTAAACCCGATAGGGCCGCGCTCTTGTTACGACGAGGGGAAGCGTTGCGCCGAGACCCTGTTCATGGATTATCATCGCCAAAACAACGTCCGTATTAAAGTGATTCGTATCTTTAATACATATGGACCCAATATGAGCGCGAACGATGGCCGTGTCGTTTCTAATTTCATTATACAGGCATTACAAAACAAGGATATCACGATTTATGGGGACGGCAACCAGACCCGTAGCTTCCAATATGTAGACGATCTGATCGATGGAATGATCCGTATGATGAATACCTCGGATGATTTTACAGGGCCGGTAAATATCGGGAACCCGGGAGAGTTCTCGATGAACGAGTTGGCCCAGATCGTGATCCGTTTGACAAACTCCTCCTCTAAGATCGTGTATCGCCCGTTGCCGGGAGACGATCCCAAGCAACGTAAGCCCGATATCACCTTGGCCTGGGAAAAACTAGGGGGATGGGAACCCACGGTTTGCTTGGAAGAAGGGCTGAAGAAAACGATATCATACTTTAAATCCCTCTAATAAATTTCTAATTTGGCCTAAGAGTATTCTAACTAAATATTCATAAGCGATAAAAGAGTGACTTCTACCTTTGCGTAAAATTTAACGCAAATGGACAGACGAGTTACTCTTTTACTTTTTTTATCTTATCTTTTCCTCGGGGCGAAAGCCTCTGTTGTCTCCCTTTCCTTGAAAGAGTCCGAGCAACGTTTCTCTGAACACAATCTGGAAGTGATAGCCGAACGGTATAACATCGATATAGCCGAGGCTCAGGTGGTACAGGCCAAACTTTTCGAGAATCCCGTGGTCTCTTTGGAACAAAATGTTTATAACCGGTTGAACGGACGTTACTTTGATTTCGGGAAACAAGGGGAAACGATCGTAGAGGTAGAACAGTTGATCTATATCGCCGGACAGCGAAACAAACGTGTTCGTTTGGAGAAAATCAATAAGGAAATGGCCCTTTACCAATTCGAAGAGGTATTGAGAACCCTCCGGAGCGAGTTGAAGGAGAAATTCGTAACGCTTTATTTCACCCGGAAATCCCAATCTATTTACGATCGTGAGATCGATTCATTGGCTCATCTGCTGGAGGTTTTCAAGGAGCAGAATGAGAAGGGGAACGTTTCTTTATTGGAGAAGTCCCGTATCGAGGCCCTATTGCTTTCCTTGCGACAGGAGCGGAATGATATCGCCAACCAAGTTATCTCCCTGCAAGGAGGCATGCGGCTTTTACTAGGATTATCCGGCAATGACACCTTCGAGCCGATGTTTGATGAGTCCGTATTGAACCAGATTGATATGGACACCGTCCCTTTTTTCGAATTGACCTCCTTATTATATGAGCGTCCGGATCTTAAGTTGGCGCAGGCAAGCATCAAGGCCTCGGAGGCAGACGTGAGATTACAACGTTCCCTCGCTTTCCCGGAAGTGAGCGTAAAGGGTACGTATGATAAGGCGGGTAACTTTATCAATGATTATTGGGCGATCGGTTTGAGTGTCTCCCTCCCTATATTCAACCGGAATCAAGGGAATATCCGGGCGGCGAAAATATCTGTCGCTCAAAAGAACCATAAGGAAGAATACGCCCGCCGACAGGCCGAGAATGAGTTATTCACCAGCTATGCCCGATTGGAAAAGGCGATTCAGCTTTATCGTTCCTCGAACTATGGATTGGAGAAGGACTTCGCCTTGATTATCGAAGGCGTGAACTTGAATTTCCAAAAACGGAATATCAGTCTCCTTGAGTTTATCGATTATTATGAGACCTACAAAACAACCTGCTTGCAACTTTACCAAACTCAAAAAGAAGTGTTACTTGCCTTGGAGGAGGTAAATACCGTAACAGGCAGCCATGTATTCAACTATTAAAAGTAAATCAAACGATATGAATAAGCATCTAATCACATGCATCCTTTTAGTACCCTTGGTATGTTCCTGCGGGAAACAAGCGACCACCTCGGCCGATACCCGGGAGCCTTTACTATTAAATGATAGTTTACAGGAGATTATAACACTGGATACGGTTCGTGACACACCATTGACCAACGAGTTATTGCTCAATGGCCGTGTCAGTTTCAATCCGGAACGAGTGGCACATGTATATCCGATGTTCGGTGGAAATATCACCTCCGTTCATGCGGAAGTTGGCGATTACGTGGGGAAAGGAGATATCCTAGCGGTGATCCGGAGCGGTGAGATCGCCGATATCGACAAGCAGCGAAAGGAGGCCGAGCATCAATTGGCTATCGCTAACCGTAATCTGGAAGCCACCCGGGATATGGCCCGGAGCGGTATGGCTTCCGACCGGGATCTCCTGCAAGCCCAGCAAGAGCAAGCCAATGCCGAGGCCGAGACCAAACGTGTTCAAGAAATGTATTCCATCTATAACATAACAGATCTCTCTACCTATGTGGTGAAAGCGCCGGTCTCCGGCTTCATCATCGATAAGAATATAAACCGGGATATGCAGATCCGTCCCGATCAAGGGGAAGAGATGTTTACCATTTCTGGTCTCGACGATGTCTGGGTGATGGCCGATGTCTATGAGGGAGATATCAGCAAGGTAAAAGAAGGGGTTACCGTTCGTATCACCACCTTGGCCTATAAGGATATGGAATTTACGGGAACGATCGATAAGGTCTATAATCTATTGAACCTAGAAAGCAAGACCATGAATGTAAGGGTCAAATTGAAAAACGAGAAGTATATGCTTAAGCCCGGAATGTTTACGAACGTATATGTGCAGAGCGCGGTAAAAGGGGAAAGCATGCCTTGCATAAATGCCCATGCCGTGATCTTCGAGGAGGGTAAAGAATATGTTGTCTATATCTCGAAGGAAGGATATTTGCAAATGCGTGAGATCTCGGTGTATAAGCAAACCGGGAAGTTCTGCTATCTGCGATCCGGCTTGGCAGATGGAGATCGGATCGTAGACAAGAACGCTCTCTTGGTGTATAACGAATTAAAGTAATCAGACGATATGCATACATTCATAGATAATATCATAACGTTCTCCCTTCGTAATAAATTCTTTGTCTTCTTCTGTACGGTTATCGCCGTTATCGCCGGTATCACCAGCTTTGTCCATACGCCGATCGACGCGTTTCCTGACGTGACGAATACGAAGGTGACGATTATCACCCAATGGCCGGGCAGGAGCGCCGAGGAGATCGAGAAGTTTATCACGATCCCGATCGAGATCGCCATGAACCCGGTACAGAAAAAGACGGATATTCGCAGCACGACCCTTTTCGGGCTTTCCGTTATCAACGTGATGTTCGAAGATAAGGTGGATGATTTCTTCGCCCGCCAGCAGGTTTATAACCTCTTGAACGACGCCGACCTGCCGGAAGGGGTCACGCCGGAAGTGCAGCCCTTATATGGTCCGACCGGCGAGATCTTCCGCTATACATTACGTAGCGATAAGCGTTCCGTACGGGAATTGAAGACCTTGCAGGATTGGGTGATCGAGCGGAAGTTGCGGGCCGTACCCGGTGTAGCGGATATCGTCAGCTTCGGAGGAGAGGTAAAGACTTTCGAGGTTAGCGTCAACCCGAATCAACTGATCAGCTACGGGGTAACGACCTTGGAGCTTTACGACGCTATCGCGAAAAGTAATATCAACGTAGGCGGCGACGTGATCACGAAAAGCTCGCAAGCCTATGTCGTGCGGGGTATCGGCTTGATTAACGATGTAAAAGAAATCGAGAATATCGTCGTAAAGAATATCAATGGCACGCCGATCCTTGTCAGGCACTTGGCTACCGTACACGAATCCAGTCTTCCCCGCCTAGGGCAAGTGGGCCGCGTGGAGGAAGATGATGTCGTACAAGGCATCGTTGTCATGCGAAAAGGGGAGAACCCCGGCGAGGTAATCGCCGCCTTGAAGGATAAGATCGAGGATATCCAACAAAACGCCTTGCCGGAAGACGTGCGAATCGTATCGTTCTACGATCGTGAGAATCTGGTAGATCTGGCGGTGAAGACCGTGACACATAATCTGGCGGAAGGTATTCTGCTGGTAACTTTCATCGTATTAATCTTCATGGCGGACTGGCGTACGACGGTAATCGTGTCGATCATTATCCCGTTGGCGCTTCTCTTCGCCTTTATTTGTCTCCGGGCGATGGGGATGAGCGCCAACCTCTTATCTATGGGAGCGATCGACTTCGGTATTATTATCGACGGTGCCGTCGTGATGGTGGAGGGGCTTTTCGTGGCATTAGACCGGAAAGCCCGTGAAGTAGGCATGCCCGCTTTCAATTTGATGAGTAAGATGGGTATTATCCGCCATACGGCGAAGGATCGTGCGAAAGCGGTTTTCTTCTCTAAGTTGATTATCATCACCGCCTTGGTCCCGATCTTCTCTTTCCAGAAGGTGGAAGGAAAGATGTTCAGCCCGCTCGCTTATACCTTGGGGTTCGCCTTGTTGGGAGCGTTGATCTTTACGTTGACATTAGTACCCGTCCTATCTTCCATGCTATTAAAGAAAGAGGTGCGTGAGAAACATAATCCGTTCCTCGCATGGATCAACCGGAAGTCGATCGGCATCTTCGACTGGTGCCACGCCCGTAAGAAGCGGACGATCACGTTCGCCACGCTGGTAGCCGCCGTAGGTATCTGGAGCTTCACCTTGCTGGGTAGCGAGTTCCTTCCGCAATTGAACGAGGGCTCTATTTATATCCGTGCGACCTTGCCGCAAAGTATATCTTTGGATGAATCCGTTACCTTGGCCAACCAGATGCGCCGGAAGCTGGCGGCTTATCCGGAGGTTCGTCAGGTCTTGTCGCAAACCGGCCGACCGAACGATGGCACGGACGCGACAGGTTTCTACAACATCGAGTTCCATGTGGATATATATCCCGAGAAAGAGTGGGAAAGCGAACGCTCGAAAGCGGGCCTGATCGAGAAGATGCAAGAGGATCTGGCGATCTATCCGGGCGTGGATTTTAACTTCTCGCAGCCTATCTCGGACAATGTAGAGGAGGCGGCCAGCGGCGTGAAAGGCTCCATCGCCGTGAAAGTCTTCGGTAAGGATCTATATGAGTCGGAGAAGAAGGCGGTAGAAGTTTTCAAGATATTGGAGACTGTAGACGGTATCGAGGATCTGGGCGTTATCCGGAAAATCGGCCAGCCGGAGCTGCGGATCGAGTTGAACGAGTCCCGTTTAGCCCGCTACGGCGTGGCCAAGGAGGACGTGCAATCCATTATAGAGATGGCGATAGGAGGTAAGAGCGCCTCCCTGCTTTATGAGGATGAGCGTAAGTTCAATATCATGGTTCGCTACGAATCCGCCTTTCGTCGTAGCGAGAATGAGATAGGCAAGATACTGGTTCCGGCGAAGGATGGTTCCATGATACCCATCCGCGAGCTGGCGGATATCCATACGATTACCGGCCCGCTGATTATCTACCGGGATAACCACGCTCGTTTCTGCGCCGTGAAATTCTCGGTCCGGGGCCGCGATATGGGTAGTGCCGTGGCGGAGGCCCAGCGGAAAGTGGAGCGACAGGTAAAGCTTCCCGAAGGCTATACCTTGAAATGGACCGGGGATTTCGAGAACCAGCAACGGGCTACCAAACGCTTGGCCCAAGTCGTCCCCGTAAGTATAGCGATCATCTTCGTGATCCTATTCGTCCTTTTCGGCAACGCCCGGGATGCCGGACTGGTCTTATTAAACGTGCCTTACGCCGCCGTCGGAGGTATCTTGGCCCTATTAATCACGAATTTCAACTTCTCGATCTCAGCCGGTATCGGCTTTATCGCCCTCTTCGGTATCTGTATACAGAATGGCGTGATCATGATATCGGACATCAAGAATAACCTGCGGGAGAGGCATCCTCTGGAAGATTCGATCAAGATGAGCGTGAAATCAAGGGTACGTTCCGTACTAATGACCGCCTCCATGGCCGCTATCGGCCTGCTTCCGGCCGCCTTGAGCCACGGTATCGGATCGGAAAGCCAGCGTCCCTTGGCGATCGTGATCATTGGCGGATTAATAGGGGCCACGTTCTTCACCCTCTTTGTCTTTCCGCTGATGGTGGAGGCTTTTTATCGACGAATGCTTTATGATAAGAACGGTAAATTAGTGCAACGTAGGTTGTAATTGCTATATTTGTAGCAAGAAAGTCCGGAACTATTAGGGAGGGTGACAGGAGTGATTATGCGAAAGAATTATACTTACTGATCTTTTCACCTAGGTGAAGAGATCGTATCACCTAGGTGAAAAGATCGTATCACAACCGTGAAGAGATCGTATCACCTACGTGAAACGATTAGTGTCGCCCTAAATGCGCGCTACTAATGATGGACATTCTTATTAATACATACGATACAATGGCGAAGATTTTATTAGTAGAAGACGAGGTAAACATCGCCTCTTTTATAGAAAGAGGCTTGCGGGAGTTCGGACATGAGGTATATGTCGCTTACGACGGTGCCGCCGGTTGGGAACTAACCCAGAAGAACAATTTCCAATTGCTGATCCTGGATATTATAATGCCGAAGATGAACGGCCTGCAACTTTGCAAACAGTACCGGCAACGGTTCGGTTACCATTCCCCCGTGATCATGCTGACCGCCTTGGGGACCACCGAGGATATCGTTAGCGGGCTGGATGCCGGGGCAGATGATTATCTGGTAAAACCTTTCAGTTTCCAAGAGCTCGAGGCCCGTATAAAAGCGTTGTTACGCCGCTCGGGAAACGACTCCGTCCATACGGAGTTCCGATGCGGGGATCTGGTCTTAGATCCTCCAAGCCACCGAGCTATACGGAATGGGCAGGTCATCGATTTGACCGTAAAGGAATACAGGCTCTTGGAATACTTCATGCAGAATCAAGGAACGGCCTTGAGCCGGATGAACTTGCTAAAAAATGTCTGGGACAAGGATTTCGATACCAATACGAACGTGGTCGATGTTTACGTGAATTATTTGCGCACGAAGATAGACAAGGACTTCGAACCTAAGCTAATCCATACCGTGGTGGGCGTGGGCTATATGATGGAAGCATGAAGACAGGAAACAAGATCGCTCTCTTTTACTCGGCCATTACCATAGGCGTGATAGCCGTCGTGACGCTTGTCTTCTACTTGGTTTCCACGAGCTATATCTCTCGTCTGTACTATTCTTACCTGACGGAAAAAGCCTATGCCACGGCACAGAAGCATTGTGAGAAGGACGAGACCGACGACGAGAGCTATGCCCGTATCCAGCAGCGTTACGAGGAAACCCTTCCCGTCGCTACCGAGATATTGCTGAACGCCGATAGCTTGGAGACCCGGCAAGTGCTGTCTCGTTATCTGGACGCTACGCAGGTGAGATCTCTATACCAAGAGGATATCGTTCACTTCAAGCACGATACGCAAATGGGATCGGCTTTGTATTATCCGGACAACGAGGGGAATTTCATCGTGATTGTCCTTTCCGGGAATCAATATGGGATGGATATCCAACATCGGATCGGCTGGCTGTTGCTGGGATTGATATTGGTCAGCTCTGTCTTGATCTATTTTGTCGGCAGGTTGTACGCTACTCGGATGGTGGACCGGATCGACGCGGCTTACCAAAGTGAGAAAGCGTTTATCAGCAACGCCTCGCATGAATTAAATAATCCGTTGACGGCCATTCAAGGGGAATGCGAGATCAGCCTCTTGAAAGAGCGTTCCCCGGAGGAATATCAAGCGGCACTGCGACGTATCGCCACGGAGACGAGCCGTATCATACAATTGATCAAACATCTGCTGTTCTTGTCTCGTGGAGATAAGGAGATCCAGAAAAGCGCGATGGAGACGATCTTCCTCGCGGACTTCTTGATGCAGTTCTCTTCCGCCCGCATATCGTTCTCCCCGGATAATTTCTCTTATATGATCAGCGCCAATCCATACTTGTTGAAAATGGCGATCAAGAATATCTTGGGCAACGCTTGTAAATATTCGGACGATAAACCGATAGATATGAGGCTTCGAGGCCGTGTCTTGACCATAGAGGATCGGGGTATCGGCATTCCTCCCGAGGAATTGAAACGCATCTTCCAGCCCTTTTACCGGGCGAGCAATACCCGGGAATACGCCGGGCATGGTGTCGGGCTAAGCCTCTCGTTACGTATATTGAACACCTATGGGGCGAAGGTGAATATTACTTCTGATCTAGGGGTTGGGACGAAAGTGGAGATCGACTTTGGGTAGCCGTCAGGTATTCTTTAGCCGGACCTGTTATCTCGACAGACTCCGGCGTTACATCTACCGCCTCTTCCGGGGATATAAGCCCGCGATCCACCAAGCGATTCAGTATCACCCTGTAGAAATCCTCATAATGCGGCTTCAACCGCGGCCCGTCGAAGCAATAGCGGACATGCTTGGGCTTGGGGATAATGCTGGCCATGAAAATACACTCGGCCAGGTTTAATTGGGAAGGCTCCTTCGCGAAATAATAACGTGAGGCTTCGGTGGCTCCATAAATCAGGGGGCCCCATTCGGCGATGTTCAGGTAAACCTCGAACATCCGTTCCTTAGAGGTCAAGTGATTGCTCTCGATCAGCCATACGATCAGCATTTCCTCCAGCTTGCGGGCGATCGTCTTGTTACGGCTCAAGAATACGTTCTTCACCAATTGCATGCTAAGCGTACTGCCGCCACGGGCGAAACGTCGCTCCTTGATATCCTGTACCAGCGATTCCCGGATGGCGCTCGGGATAAAACCATTGTGGTAAAAGAAGCCAGCATCCTCGCTTTGCATGATCGCCAAAGGGAGATAACGGGATACGGCGTTGAACGGACGGAAGGTGGGATTCGCCGGACCGATCTCGAAAGTGCGTACCGGCTCGCCTTGCTCATAGGCGGTGTACTCGAATGGCTCGTTCATCTTCCGCAAATCCGTATTCCCATAAGCGAGGATATGGAAGCCCTTCGCTTTCAAGGCGGATTCCAAGATCAAGCTGTCTACCCGTCCGAAATCCAGATCCAACAGGAAGTGATAGGAGAGGGTATCTTCGGCTTTCAGGCCTTCCAGATTGTAGAATAAGCCTTTAGGCAGGGAGGAGAACAGTTGGTCCGCCGGGAAATCCCTTTTATTCACGGAGGCCGTGATTTGCCAACTGCTGTCTTTGGCGATCCTCAGATAAGGATGGAAGTCCAGCTGATTGAATCGGATGTCGCTGAGGCTATCTAACTCGATATAGTCCTTGCCGATGTTTGTCCGGAAGTTTATAGAACCTTTATCCAGCAAGACCGTGTCCGGGGATATACGTTCTTGGTGGATGGTAAGCCCGCTCACGTAAGCGCTTCCGAGCAAGGATTGTACGTCTTCTTCTCTTTTAGGTCCTTGTAGCTCGAAAGCCAAGGTGTCGAAACGCACCGACGCTCCCCAACGGTATTCCAGGAAAGGGAGAGGGATCTTCGTAGGCCCATCGGCGTAGAAGCGGGCTTTCACGATCCGCTCCTTATCGGAAAGGGAGCCTTCGCAAATCCATTCGCTGCGCACGCCGTTCTCCGTGCTGTTTATATGCGTAGCGAATTGATTGTCAGCAAGACTAAGGTAGGGTATCTCTAGCGTTAGTTCATCTCCTTTATTACTATAAGAAACGCATAGATCATGTACCAAGGCATTGCCGGGCAATAAATTGAATAGGAGACTGAGGGAGCGTTCCGCCTTGCGCGCGTAATCCCGTTCCTTATCATCCACGGCCGTTTCCTCCGGCTCACCCGGATGGCTCGATGGCTTATACAGGAAATCGAAATTAGAGATCTCGCCCTTCTTGATAAAGTGAATGTGCAGATTATCCGCTTGTACGCTCTCGATGGAAGGGGTAAGCAGCAATAATTTGCCAAGCGCCAGCTTCGCCTGAAGCCCGTCCGCGTGTATCAGCGTATCGGCATCGAGCGGGATAACGGTCAATCCTTCCATACGTACGGTGCTAAGCCCCATCAACCGGATCTTATCATAGCGTATGTCCAGATGATGCCTTTCGGCGAGTTCGCTCAATTTATGTCCCGCATACGTCCCTACGATCTGGTCGATGCCCCAAGATGCCATAAACAACAGAAAGCCACTAATAACAAGACCCGCGATAAGGGATCTTTTATGGGATTGATTCATATTCATCTATATTATTACCCAGCGGACAAAAGTACTATAATTAAACCAATGGGGCTCTTTTCCGATAAACAATCAAAGACTTAATTTAGTTATATTAAAAAACTAAAGTTATATGGCTTATAAGATCGCTTTTTTTGGTGCTAAACCCTATGACATCGCTTCTTTCGATAAGATCAATGAGCGGTACGAGTTCGATATCCGTTACTATAAGGGACATTTGAATATCAATAATGTCGTCTTGACCCAAGGGGTAGACGCTGTCTGTATTTTCGTGAACGACACGGCGGATGCCGTCGTGATAGACGCTTTGGTAGCCAATGGAGTGAAGCTGTTGGCCCTTCGTTGCGCCGGTTTTAATAATGTGGATTTGAATGCCGCCAAAGGTAAATTGCCGGTCGTACGCGTGCCGGCCTACTCGCCCTACGCGGTCGCCGAATATACGCTGGCCTTGATGCTATCGCTGAACCGCAAGATGCACCGGGCCTACTGGCGTACGAGGGATGGCAACTTCTCCTTGAACGGCTTGATGGGATTCGATATGCACGGCAAGACCGCCGGTATTATCGGTACCGGCAAGATCGCCAAGATATTGATTCATATTCTGAAAGGATTGGGGATGCGTGTATTGGCAAACGATCTGTATCCGGATGAGAAATTCGCCAAGGAGGAAGGCATCGCCTATGTCTCTTTAGACGAGTTATACAAAGAGTCCGATATCATTTCCTTGCATTGCCCGCTGACCGACCAGACCCGTTATCTGATCAACGACGATTCTATCGCCAAGATGAAAGACGGCGTGATGATTATCAATACGGGGCGCGGGGCATTGATCCATACCAACGCCTTGATAGAGGGCTTGAAGAGCAAGAAAGTGTCCGCCGCCGGATTGGATGTCTACGAGGAGGAGGGAGACTATTTCTACGAGGACAAATCGGATAAGATTATCGATGATGATGTCTTGGCTCGTCTGCTCTCGTTCAACAATGTGATCGTCACTTCCCATCAGGCGTTTTTCACGAAAGAGGCCTTGCGTAATATCGCCGATACTACCTTGCGTAACATCAAGGACCTTGAGGAAGGCCGGCCCTTAGTGAACGAAGTGACCAAGTAAATTCTAAAAAGGGACGATTATTTATCGCTGATTTATTCTATTTTTGTGGCCGTTGTCGGGTGGGAACCCGGCGATGGCTTTTTTAACGCGAAGATATATGGAAATAGATAATCAGACAGGTTTGGTGTTGGAAGGTGGCGGGATGCGCGCGCCATATTTACGGTGGGGGTATTGGATTATTTCATGGATCATGATATTTGGTTCCCGTATACGATCGGGGTATCGGCGGGGGCGAGCAACGGTATCTCGTATGCTTCCCGCCAGCGGGGACGTTCTCGTTTCAGCAACATAGATTTATTGAAGAAATATAATTACATCGGTCTTCGTCATTTCTTGCGGGGAAGGGGATATATCGATCTGAATTTCTTGTTTTACGTCTATCCGGATAGTTATTATCCGTTGGATTTCGATACCTATTTCAAGTCCAAGGACCGGTTCGTGATGGTCGCCAGCAATTGCCTGACCGGGCAAGCGGAATATTTCGAGGAGAAGAAAGACAAGAAACGCTTGGTGGATATCTGTAAGGCCTCCTGTACATTACCGATTCTCTGCCCGATCACGTATGTAGACGGGATTCCGATGGTGGACGGCGGCGTGTGCGACGCGATCCCCATCCAGCGGGCCATAGACAATGGCTTCTCCAAGAACGTCATCATCCTTACCCGTAACAAAGGCTATCGGAAAGAAGAGAAAGATTTCTACCTGCCCGGCTTTATTTATAACAAATACCCGGCGATCCGTGAACAACTGCGACTACGCTACCGGCGATACAACGAGGTATTGGATTACATAGACCAGCTAGAGGCCGAAGGAAAAGCCCTCGTCATCCGTCCGCGAAACCCGATTAAAGTGGGCCGTACCGGAAGCGACATAAAGAAGCTGGAGGAATTATACGAGGAAGGCTATGAATGCGGGAAGTTGGTAGAAGGGCATTTGGCGGGTGTCGGGAAGTCCCGATAAGACCTCCGCGAGCGTTTTGGCGTTGTCGGGAATCCCGACAGGCTGTTTCCGGCCGTTTTTGCCCTGTCGGGAGTTCCCGACAAGGCTTTTTTGACCGTTTTCGCGTCGTCGGGAGTCCCGACAGGCTGTTTTTGTCCGTTTTGGTGCTGTCGGGAACTCCCGACAGCCTATTTACACGAATTTAGCTCCTTACTCAACCGCATGGCGCAGAAATTAGGGCCGCACATCGTACAATATTCCCCGTCCGTCACCGCGCTCTCCTTATAATACTGCAAAGCCCTTTCCGGGTCCAAGGACAAATTGAACTGGTCTTTCCAGCGGAAATCAAAACGAGCCTTGCTCAACGCGTTATCACGTACCTGGGCGCCGGGATGCCCTTTCGCCAAGTCGGCCGCATGCGCCGCTATCTTATAAGCGATCACGCCATTGCGCACGTCTTCCTTATTCGGCAATCCCAAATGCTCCTTCGGCGTGACGTAGCAGATCATGGCCGTTCCTTGCCACGCGATTTGCGCGCCACCGATAGCCGACGTGATATGGTCGTATCCGGGAGCGATATCGGTCGTCAACGGGCCCAGCGTATAGAACGGCGCTCCATGGCACGCGTACTGTTGTTCCTTCATATTCTCATGGATCTTATTCATGGGAACATGCCCCGGACCTTCGATAATC
Organism: Parabacteroides sp.; assembly: GCA_028689545.1. Lineage (GTDB taxonomy): Bacteria > Bacteroidota > Bacteroidia > Bacteroidales > Tannerellaceae > Parabacteroides. The sequence goes on along the minus strand of JAQVCX010000037.1, from coordinate 10,705 downwards.
ACTTGCACGAACTGCTCCCAAGCTATTTTCGTCAGTTCGCCCATCGCGTGAAGCTCGGCGAATTGCGCCGCGTCGTTCGCGTCATAGATAGAGCCCGGGCGAAGTCCGTCGCCGATAGATACACCTACATCATACGTTTTCAGTATCTCGCAGATCTCGGCGAAATGCGTATATAGGAAATTCTCCTCGTTATGGAGCCGCATCCATTTCGCCATGATCGATCCGCCCCTGGAGACGATACCCGTCAGGCGGGTCGCCGTCAGCTCCACATGCTTACGCAGCAAACCCGCATGGATCGTGAAATAATCCACGCCCTGTTCCGCCTGCTCGATCAACGTATCCCGGTAGATCTCCCAAGACAGATCCTCCACCTTGCCATTCACCTTCTCCAAGGCTTGATAAATAGGAACCGTGCCCATCGGGACCGGGCAGTTACGGATAATCCATTCGCGCGTCTCGTGGATATTATCGCCGGTGGAGAGATCCATCAACGTATCGCCGCCCCATTTGCAACTCCATATCGCCTTCTCGATCTCCTCGTCGATGCCGGAGGAAAGGGCGGAGTTACCTATATTCGTATTGATCTTTACCAAGAACTTCTTGCCGATAATCATCGGCTCGGCTTCCGGGTGGTTGATATTCGCCGGGATGATCGCGCGTCCGGCGGCTATCTCCTTGCGGACAAACTCCGGGGTGATATAAGACTTCAGCCCCAAAGCCTCGATCTGCTGGTTCTCGCGGATCGCCACGTACTCCATCTCCGGGGTGATGATGCGCCTTTTCGCGTAATACATCTGGGTGATATTCTTACCCTCCTTCGCCCGGTAAGGCAAGTGCCGCTTGGGGAAACGCAGGGCATCCAGACTCGCGTCCGCCAATCGCTCACGACCATAAGCGGAAGTCAATTCCGGCAATTGAACCAGATCCTTACGCTTACCGTACCACTCCTCACGTATGCGGGGAAGCCCTTTAGTGATATCAATCGATATCTTGGGATCGGAATACGGGCCGCTCGTATCATAAACGATTACCGGATTGTTCTTCTTGAAGATCCGCTCTTCATGCTCATCCAAGGTTACCGTATCCAGCAATTTAATCTTACGCATACCTACCTTGATCTTATTGATCTCGCCAGGGACATATATCTTCTCCGATGAAGGGTAGGAGATACGCATATTCTTTTTATTAGCCATATGTATTTAGTTTAGTACTTATTGATTTCTTCAATAAACCGGCGGGTCTCCTCCACGGGATCGGGAGCGTTGATGATCGCGCCCGAAACGGCGATCCCGGTTATACCCGTCTCCATCAAAGGGCCTACGTCTTCCAGCGTAATACCCCCTATCGCGAAGATAGGGATATCCATGCCAGCCTCCTCGCGTTGAGCGATTATTTTACGATAACCTTCCAGGCCTAAGATGGGGCTCAAGTTCTTCTTGGTACCCGTAAAACGATACGGCCCTAACCCGATATACGAGGCGCCTCGCTCTACGGCCAGCCGGATATCCTCGAAGGTATTGGCCGTGGCCCCGATATAGAAAGTCTTGTCCGGGTCCAGCCCTTCTCGAACCATTTCCCATGCGGCGTCCACGGGCATATCTTTCTTACCCAGATGACAAGCCGTAGCCCCGCATGCTAAGGCGATCTCGATATGATCGTTCACGCAAAAGACAACGGAGCGTCCCTTCTCTTCGGCGCACAGACGCTTGGCCCTGCGAGCCACCTCTCTGTCCATGCCCTCTTTCATGCGCAGTTGTACCCATGAGCACCCACCTTGGAGCGCCATGCGTATCTCATCGCATTCGGTATATCGGTTTGTACGGTGTGTGATCAACATGAGGCGGTTGTCGCACACGAAAGAATTATTCAAGGCCATATCTGTAATTGTTTGTATTGTTTGATGACGCGATCCGCTACTAAAAGGGACGGATCGTTTCCCCAAAGAGCCCCGAGGACGGCCACGCCGCCGAAGGGGATATCTCTTAATTTCGTTATTGTCCGCGGGCAGATTCCTCCCAAGGCGATCACCTTATCATCGATGATGCCCTTCGCGTTTCGCAATTCATCCAAGGAGAATCCGCCACCATATCCTTCTTTCGATATACTCTGAAAGATGGGGCTAAGGAATACATAGTCGCATACCGGTTTCTGTTCGATAATCTCTTCCAGGCTATGGCAAGAACGACTTACGCTACCTTTATATAAAGGGGGAACTTCCGGGTTCCTCCGGTTCAAATGGATTCCTCCCAAAGCCCTTTCTTCCGCCAAGGTAAACCAATCATGAAGGACGATCCTGTCGTAATAAGCCGGAGAGATCTTATCCAATAAGCCCTCCAATTCGTCACGCTTACAACCCGGTTTACGTAGATGCAAACGATACATTCCTTCCGCGAACAGAAGTTCGATCAAAGAAGCCTCGTCCGGGAAAAAAGAAGGTGTAGTAATTACGATCAGCTTATTCATGATTCCGTCGGATTTTATGAAGGGGGGAAGGAGAGAAGAAATGGTTTACAGGCCCGTGCCCTTTACCCATACATACGTTCGCCCCGTGTACGAGCGCGTTATTCATATATTCCTTGGCTAATCGCACGGCTTCCACCAACGAATGGCCGAGTGCCATATAAGCGGCGATGGCGGACGATAGCGTACAGCCCGTTCCATGGGTATTGAAGGTCTCCACCGTTGGCGAGGCCAGACAAATAGGAGCATCCTCATTGATAAATAACCGATCCACCGTTTCCACCCCGGGGATATGCCCGCCTTTGATCAATATCGCGTTACATCCTTTTTCCCGCAATTTCCGGGCGGCAAGCAAGATATCCGCCTCGTTATTGATTTTTATACCGGAAAGATATTCCGTCTCGGGAATATTAGGAGTAAGCAGTGTCGCTTTAGGGAACAACTCATCAATGATGGTTCGGATAGCGTCATCCTCCAACAATTTACTTCCGCTCGTGGATATCATCACTGGATCTAAAATGATAGAAGTCTGTGGGAAGGAAGGTAAAGTGTCTGATACGATCTTTACGGCATCCTTGTTATGTAGCATCCCTATTTTTACGGCATCTACGATGAAATCCTCTAGAATAGCTTCGATTTGTTCTCTTAAGATCTCGGGAGAGATCGCTTGGATCGCTCGCACTCCCTGTGTGTTTTGAGCGGTTATAGCCGTTATTGCCGAGGCTCCAAACACACCTAGCGAGGAAAAAGTCTTAATATCCGCTTGTATCCCGGCACCGCCGCCACTATCAGAGCCCGCGATCGTTAAAGCTACCGGATAACGGTACGTTTCATTTTTATTCATCCAACATTCGTTTTTCTTACGGCGGCATTACCCGCATCAAGTAGTAAGGGTATGATCTCAGCCCATATAGTATGGCACCCCTTCGACGACGCAAACTTAGTGAAAAAAATCGATATTAAGATATTTCCCGCTTTTAAACGATAATTTTAACACGAGGTTATACTTCCTCCATCCGCTCCAGTTCCCATCCGCGAAACAGCATCACGATAAGGTGTAACTCCGTGTCATGGATCATTTGTCGTACCTTAGGGGCGGCGGCGTATCTCTTTATTTGTCCTACCGCATCGTGCCATTGTGTTTTCGCGGTAGCTTCCGTATCCTTGGCCGATAGGTATTTCAACTCGATGATATAGCTGTGACGTACCTCGTAACGCAAAAGATCGGGCATGAGGAAGAGATCGCAATAACCGTGATCCAACTCCACCTCCGGGGCGATCAGGTAATAGGCGTTCACGCTGAGATAAGCGGTGAAGAAGCCTTGTATGTTGCGCTCACCCTCGATGGCGCTGCGAATAGAGGAATTCTCCTTATAGGCATGGGCAATGAACTCTAATGACTCGCGCCAATGGCCGTCATAGGCCATATCATAATACATCAACCCTAGATCATTAAAATTGATATAACGCCGATCTTGATACTCCTCCAACATGAATTCATAATATTGTTTGCGCACGTTATTATTAGGAATACTCAATACCATGTAATTTCCCCGTGTAGCGGAGATCGTTAGCATACCATAATAGAAGAGCAGGCTGGGAAATATCTCGGGATTCGCTATCTCGGCCGCAGGGAAAGTAGTCACCAGGTTGGTGATGATTTGTCCTTCTTCGGTAATTTTACGTAGTACCCCCTTGCGATCACCGTCCAGCTTATCCAATCGGATCAATTTCTTCATCTTGTTGTAGTCCGTACGGGTGTTGGGATCGATCATCTCTTTAGGAGGTTTCCCTAAGTTTATATAATGACGCAGATAATAAAGCACCATGTCACAATTGAACATCTTCGGATCACGCCCCAGACTCTCTTCCGCGAAACAATAGTTATCATACCATGGCTTCATCTCTGTTATCATCGCCTCAATGTCCGTGCTTGCCGGTAGCAGGCCTGCGTCTTTATAATACTGAATCATCGTGCGCACGTCCACTTCGCTGAACCCCAACATCCTATTAAACAGGAAACTGGTGCTGATGTTCCAACCAATGTTGAATCCGCTGGTAAGATCATCCAGCGTCACGGGGCTGACACCGGTCATGAAGATACGCTCGAACATTCCCTTGAACTTCTTGAATACCTCCCGATAAAAACCGCTGGCATGGGTGAGGGCATGATAGACCTCATTGCCCTGCTCATTCAATACCACGTTGGTAAAGTTATCATACTCATCGATGATAAGGTAAAGACGCGCACCACTTTGACGTGCCTTTCTGTCCAGAAAGTTCAATTTATTCGTGGAGCCATGTTGTTCTTTCATATCCCGCAAAAATCCGGGATAATAATAGGGTTCGTAGATGGATGCGAAATCGTCCAGACCACCACAACAATAATCATCGAAATTCTGCGCTAATGTCCCGTCAATTCCTCCTACACGTGAAAAATCGAGGTGAAGCACCTGGAACTTCCCTTGCAAGGGCGTAGGCTGATGTCCGATCCAAAGGTTGCCGAAACGTTTCTCGAACTTGTCTTTCTGCGCGATATCATAGTAGGCTCGCATCATGCTCAAGAAGATACTTTTGCCGAAACGCCGGGGACGGATGAAGAACAGGCTACTCGGTTGATCTTCCAGCAAAGGTAGATACATGGTCTTATCTACGTAATACTGATTCTGTTCCACCACTTCTACGAAGTTGGAAACACCATATGGGATTCTTTTCACCTCTTTCATCTTCACTCTTGTTTTAGTTTCTTTATGCGATAAGACAAAGATAACATTTTTCGCTTAGATGGTTTGGCACATGGCGAAAGAATGTTCTCTTAAAAGGCTTCCGTCATATTCATATAGACCGCCATTCCTTTTTGGTTCGGGTCTTTGCCTACGTCTAGGCGGAAGTTCTTGCCGGGTTGCATTTGGATGCGTAGGCCTACACCGTAGTTGAACTTCCATTTATTCCAGTCTACGATAGGGGCGTCCCCGATCGTCCCCGTGCCTATCCAACCAACGAAACCACACTTCGCCCAGAAATTGCCGCTCTTATATTTCTCCACACTGCCGAACATATGGCGATACTCCAGAATCCCATATGCCATGGTCTTGTCACGGTACTTACCCCAATAGTATCCGCGCAGATCGAAAGGGGAGCCAAACGAAGGAAGCTCGGTAAAAGGGACGTTCCCCACGCCGATTTGGGTCTTGGCGATCCATGCCAAGGTACTACGAGGACGGAAGACTTGCTGGAACTGGCGGTATTCCAATTCGAACATCTCATAATTGTAACTACCTCCCAGATATTTCCCGTAAATTTTAGCGATGGCGCTTAGCAACATACCGGAACTCGGGGTCGCCACGTCATTTCGTGTATCGTATTGGATCAGGCCACCGACACCTATATTTACATAATTCGGCTTAAACTTATTAAAGTACGGATCGGCAGCCATCACCGGATTGATATCATCCGACTTGCTGAAATTAATGTCGAAGAGGGGACCCGTATATAAATGTGGCCTCACCTCCCATACAAAACGGGGATATAGCTGAAACGTGCTTTTATGAAACTTCGTGGTGGAATCGCTCTTCTCTATTGTCTCGATCGTCTCATAGCCCTTCCCGAAATAATGCGAAGGCTCGTTTCGATAACCGTAACTGACATAAATACGAAAGCGATTCTCGTTGAAGAATAAGGTGCCGGCGCCTGCTAAAACAAATGTCCCATTCAAGGTGATGTTGAATCCGGCAGGGATAAACGAACGTTGGGATATCGTATCGTTTTTGTTCATGCGGAAACTGGCCAAGACAGCGCCTCCCACGCCCAAGGAGGCTTCCGGCGTATAAGACGGCCCTCCCAAAATAGACCACCAGATCCTTTTGTTGGCCCGTATGGAGTCTTTACGTAATTGTTTATGATAACGGCGTATTTGCTTTTCTGTCATTGGCTTACCATCAATCTTCAATACTTCTCTCGGAATCGTGTCATTGGAAATACCTTGTGCCTTTACGGAAAAGGCGAATAGAAGGCAAGCTGTATAAATCAAAAGATTTCTAAACATTATTTTAATCAACAATTAGGGGGCAAAAGTACGAAATCCTCCTAATATATATTCTTAAAGAATCCCTAATAAAAAAGAACATTCCCTTCTTCGGATATTAGCAGCAAGGTTAGTTCGCCATCGGGAAGGATGGGGGCGCAATACGATTTGCATTTTTGTGAAAGTAAGGGGAAGAAGCGCTTTTGTTCTTTCTCCGTAAGAAGCTCCCATAGTTCACGGGCCAACGTAATCCGATTGATTCCATCTACGGTCGCTTCCTCGCATTTCGCCTCTTTCGCCAAATCTTGAAGGAAAGCCTTGTTCATCACTACCTTCTTACTATGCGTGTCCAAGAAGCCTTCCGCTAGTTTCACCGCCTTGCCGATCATGATGCCTAATACGACTTGCTTAAAACCTAAGTCGGCGGCTATCTTTAAGGTTTCCCCGATAAAGTTCCCGTAATGAACGAACGCTTGCGGGGGCAAAGAAGCGTAAAGGCTCCGAAGGTAGCGTTCGCTCTTCGCCCCGGAATTGATGACCAACGTCTCGCAGCCTATCGCTTTGGCTACACTGGCTTCTTTCCGTATCGAGGCGATAAATGCGTCCGTTGAAAAAGGGCGAACGATGCCGGAGGTGCCGATGATGGAGATTCCTCCTACAATTCCAAGTCGCGGATTGAAGGTGCGTTTCGCTAGCTCCTCGCCATCGGGGACTGATACCGTGACTATGGCGATAGAGTCCGGAGAGGGCAGAAGTGGAATCAGTTCTTGCCGGATCATCTTACGGGGAGTGACGTTAATGGCCGGACCGCCAATCTCCAATCCAAGACCGGGTAACGTAACGGTTCCCACCCCCTTACCGGCTTTAAAGATGATTCTTTCGGAAGTTTCAGGTGTTTCCCCTAGGAGAAACTTTTGTTTCACTAGGGAGAAACTTTTGTTTCCCTTAGGAGAAACTTTTGTTTCCCTTAGGAGAAACTCTTGTTTCCCCTTAGTGAAACTCTTGTTTTCTCCATGGAAACTCTCCTTTCCTCCCAAGAAGACTCGGACAGAGACGGTAATGGCGCAATGATTCGTCACGTCCGGGTCATCCCCGGACTCTTTAATGACAACACAAGTGGCCGAGTCATCTTCCCATCTCGTCTCGGAAACAGGAAGAGAGATCATTTCTCCCGAAGGTAATGTTATTTGGCTCTCCGCTTGTTCCTTCCGTGATAATAAGGCCAATAAAGCCGCTTTTGCCGCGGCGGTAGCGCAAGCCCCGGTCGTATATCCGCTTTTCAAGGGGAAAAATTCGGGTAATAGGCGTTCGATCTGTTTGCGCAATCCGTCCTCACCATACACTCGGTAGAAGGTTTCCGGTAACGGGGGACGCTTCACGACAAATACAGGTATCCCGAATTGGCGGGCGGCGTTCACCTTTTCCGTGAAATAGCCGGAGAAACCACTTTCCTTTGTCAAGATCGCATCCGGATGGAGTTGCCGCAACAACGTTAACTCATCCTCGCCTTCTTGATAGAAAACCAGACGTTCTTGTGGGAAGCCTTGCTTCTCGGCCAACGACAGTGATTCCTCCCGCTCCAATATACGGAACCAAGTGGTATGCGATTGCCAATAAGGACGGAGTGGGGCAAGGGTGTTCACGCCACTTAGGGCAAGTAGCCGTTGGATACCCTTCTTTTCCATTTGCAGGATCGCGTCCGCATAGCTATCGCACCAAATCAGATCCTCGTCACGAGGTGGATACCGACGTTCGTAACGGATCACCGGGATCTGTAAGCGTTTCGATGCCTGTTCGATCGTTTGGTGCAACGCTTGAGCGAAAGGATGTGCCGCGTCGATCAATAGCTTAATCGCATAGTCACGACAAAAGCGCTCCATTTCCTCCGCGTCCATGGCTCCGGTCAGACGGATTCCATGCGCGCATTCAATAGCTTGCAAAGTCCCTTTCGTAGAATAATAATAGGTAGCGGCTGCCTCGTCCGCTACCCGTACGGCCGCACGGCCCTCTGTCGTTCCTCCAAGAATCAGTATCATTACTTACGGAAAAGATGCTTGAACTCATCCGCGTATAAACGGGATAAGCCCTTGCGGTTATCGATGGCATCCCCGACAACTAGTAATGTCGTCAATGTAAGATGATTCTCTTTTACGATTTTCGCGAGATCTTTCAGTTGACCGCGATAGATACGCTCGTCTTTCCACGTCAATTTGTAGCAAGCGGCTACCGGGGTGCTTGGGGCGTAGTGTTGCAATAGTTCCTCTTGCACCTTCTCTACGACACCGGCGCTCAGGAAAATACACATCGTGCTTTGGCTCTGGGCCAGTTTGTGCAGCTGCTCTTTCTCGGGCATGGGCGTACGTCCCTCGCCACGAGTAAGGATGATCGTTTGCACTTTCTCCGGAATCGTGAACTGGGAATAGAGAGCGGCGGCGGCGGCTTGGAAAGAGGAGATACCCGGGGTGATATGATAATCCATCCCGTATTGGTCGAAGTAATTCATTTGCTCCTGGATAGCTCCATAGATACAAGGATCGCCCGTGTGCAGACGAACGACAAACAATCCTTTATCGTAAAACTCTTTCATCAAGGCGAACTGTTCTTCCAGATTCATATCCGCCGAGCTTCGCACCGTAGCGCCTGCCTTCGCGCATAAGGTAAGCTCTTTCGGGACAAGGCTTCCGGCATACAGGATCAAGTCCGCTTCCTCCAACATCTGCCGTCCGCGGATAGAGATCAGGTCGGGATCGCCCGGTCCGGCACCTACGATCTCTATATGACCTTCCCGGCAGACCTTCCGGTCTAATGCCACGGCAAAGGTATATTCGTTTCCTTTCCCTACATCCGCTTTTCGCTTCTCCACCAAGAGCGGACCGCCATGAGCCGCGTAAATGGCGGAAGCTTCCGACACGCTGGGGGATTCGGTTACCTCCAATACTTTCTCCGAGGGATTGGGTACGGGGATATCTTTCAGCTCCTCGGATGTATAGGTAAGGAAAGGGCATTCCATCACCCCATAAGCCAGCAAGGTAAGCACCGGCTCGCATTTCTTCAGATCGATCGTATTCACGTCCGCCAAAGCTTCCGGATATAGGTGTTTATCACGCAGTACCTCTTTGATATGTTCGTAAACGACCGTAGGATCGCCTTGCATATCCTTGCGGCAGCCCATGCCTAGGTGGAGGACTTTCGGAACATAAGTGATTGCTTGGATGGATGTATCGTATTGTTTGGGGCTGACGATAATCAAAAGCTCAAAGTCTTGCTGCGGTATCGCCTCGAAGGAATAAAAGATGGAGACGTGAGACGGGGCCGTACGCTCTAAATAATCCGTTCCTTTATCTCGTATATCAAGGAGCAACGCGGTCGGTTTCCCGTTGACAAAGGAGGAGATGGCGGCATTGCTATCTTTGGCGATCAGGGTCCAATTGTATTTCTTCCCCAGCGTATCGAGCGGCCATAGGTTCGCGTTATCGCTTTGTGTCGTGATAATCGCCTCGGCTCCTAACAGGCTCGCCAATTCCTTGGAAAGATCGTTAGCGCCACCGATATGTCCGGATAAGACCGGGATCACGTATTTGCCGGTACTGTCTATACAAACCACGGCCGGGTCGGTATGTTTATCTTCCGCGAAGGGGGCGATACTGCGTACGCAAATTCCCATCGCTCCTATAAAGACCAAACTACTGGATTCGTAAAAAGTCTCTTTTGAGAAAGAACCGAATGGTAAGATCTTCGCCTCGGGATAAGAGGCGAGGATTCGCTCGGCAAGCACCCGGCCGCTATCGGATATTGGAATAATTGATAGTGTACTCATAATTTATAGTATATTAAACACGGAGCACACGGAACACACGGCATATCACGGATTAAAAATAGGATTATTTCTTTCCGTGATATGCCGTGTATTCCGTGTGCTCCGTGTTTGATTTATCATTCTTTTACTGCTTTTATAATTGTAATCGTATTAAAATCATCAATCGTGATACGGGTTTGGGCGGATATCCGCAAGCCGGACTGACGGACGGCTTCCTCGAATAGCGCCTTGCTCTCTTCCGATACGGAATTGAACACAATGACACCGTTCTCTTTCATCTTTTTGGAAACTACCCTAAGGATCTCCACCAGTTTCCCGCCATGCCCGCCGATAAAGACAGCCTCGGGAGCCTCCAGTACCGATAAATCCACCGACAGGAAATCACCAATTATAGCCTCGATACC